>JAPHSO010000129.1 GCA_026193675.1 Gammaproteobacteria bacterium
ATAGGGGCATCTGTTAATATTACCCGCTATTAATCTTTAACCGAAGGAAATTGTCCCTTTTACTATGGATAAGCTGAACAAAATTGTACTGGCCAGTCTGATAATGTTGCCTTTGAGCGCATTGGCCTCGGAGTGGAATATCACGCTCTTTAGCGGGGCGGTCTTTAACTCAAAAGAGGATCTGCTGCTTAAGCAGAACAGTAATCCCGATATCTTTATCCCCAATGCCCAGCTAAAAACCAAACCTCTGACTCCTCCACCCTATTATGGTCTCAGACTTGCCCGAGAAATTGAGGGCGGAGCCTGGGAGATCGAGCATATTCATCAAAAGCTCTATCTTGATGATCTACCGGCCAATCTGCAGCGCTTTGAAGTGACCGATGGTTACAATCTTTTCTACGTCAATCGTTCCTGGACTCAACCTAAAGGTGTTGAATATCGATTTGGTGTTGGTGCGGTGATAGCCCATCCCGATATCACAATCTACAATCAGAGCAATCATGTTAGCGGTGGTGGAGCCATCCCGAAGATCTGGGCAGATGGGTATCACTGGTGTGGCGTCTCATTGCAGGCCGGTTACTCCAGGAGTTTCAAGCGCAGTGACAGGTGGGCGATTGTCCCCGAGGTAAAGTTGACCCATTCGATGGCCAACATTCCGATATATGATGGTTCAGTACGACTCAATAATACCGCGCTGCATCTTAATATTGGTGTGAACTACAAGCTGTAAAAATAGAGAAGGCTCCCGAGGGAGCCTTCTTTATGCATTGCCTGTTGTTAATAACTAAACAACCAGTACGTTCTTAAGTTTGTTAAGCGCATTCTTCTCAAGCTGACGAATTCGCTCGGCAGAGACGCCATATCGATCAGCCAGATCCTGAAGAGTCAGCTTGTTATCACCTAACCAGCGTGAGGCAACAATGTCACGACTGCGTTCATCAAGTGTCTTCAGTGCATAGTGAAGCTGATCGTGAGAGTCCTGTTTCCAGTCATCGGCTTCAGCCAGTGCCGCAGGCTCGTAACGAGTGTCCTGCAGATAATTGGCCGGTGAGACCACCAGACTATCTTCGTCGTCACTGTTATCAGGAGAACCGTCAAAGCCGATATCCTTACCGTTAAGACGCGACTCCATCTCTAGAACCTCTTTAGAGCTTACGCCAAGAGTTTCAGCAACGGTATTGACCTCTGCATGACTAAACCAACCGAGGCGCTTTTTTGAACCACGCAGGTTGAAGAAAAGTTTACGTTGAGCCTTAGTGGTCGCAACTTTCACAATGCGCCAGTTTTTAAGGACAAATTCGTGTATTTCGGCCTTAATCCAGTGCACTGCAAAAGAAACAAGACGGACGTTGTAGCTGATATCGAAACGTTTGACCGCCTTCATCAGACCCACATTACCTTCCTGAACCAGATCGGAATGGGCGAGGCCATAACCGCTATATCCACGAGCGATATGGACTACGAAGCGTAGATGTGACATGATCAGCTTCTGTGCTGCTTCGATATCGTCCTCTTCGCGAAGACGACGACCGAGCTCTCGCTCCTCTTCGGCAGTCAGCATTGGAATTCGATTCACGGCAGCGGTATACGACTCAATACTGCCAATCGAACTATTCATATAGAGCGCAAGTGCTTGCGTCTCAAAATTCTCAACTGTTTGTCCCACGATAATCTCCTGAAACTCTAATATAAATCCATACTAATATAGTCGGGAATTATTTGCAACTACTTTCGTCTCTTCTGTTCTTGCAAGCTTTTCTCCCGCCAGCATCAGGCGGGCAGCCTCCTCAATAGGAATGACCTGCTCTTCATCAACTGCGATGTAGACTCTATTTCGACCATTCTCTTTTGCGGCATATAGTGCCTGGTCGGCAAGTTTAATCAGTTCGTTCAAACTCTTTTCCGGATGTAGAGAGGCATCAATGGCCCCAATACTGATGGTGACAGGTATCTTATAAGGATTGAGAGCCTCCACCGTTCGGCGTAATTTTTCCAGCCGGGTTACTGCATCTCTAGGTTTGAGATTGGGGAAAAGCAGAACAAATTCCTCGCCTCCGAAACGAACGGGCGTCGCATCGGGTATCTTGCGTAGAAATAGTTTTCCCAGACCTGCGAGAACATGGTCTCCGATCAGATGACCCTGAGAGTCATTGATATGTTTAAAGTGATCGATGTCAATAATGGAGACCCACAGAGGCTGACTCTCTGCATCCTGACGTATTGTCTCACCGCTATCCATCAGGAAGCGACGATTATAGACACCCGTTAGGGTATCGGTAATGGATATCTTCTCCATATCTCTGGCCTGGGCCTGTAGCGTATCGTACTGATGTTTGATCATCAGCAGAGAGCGGATACGTGCCATCATAATCTCTTCAACCAGAGGCTTTACAATAAAGTCATTGGCACCGGCATGGAATAGCTCAACCTGGGTTTCGGTATCTTCATCACCGGTGATAATCAGCACCGGTAACTCCTGCCTGGAGTAGTGCATTCGAGCGCGGATGGCGTGCAATAGATCTCCGCCAGTCATATCAAACTCAAGGTAGAAGTCACTGATAATCAGGTCGAACTCTTCACCTCGACCATGACGCATACCATTGAGTAGATTGTAGGCCTCTTCGGCGCTGGTGACATGAGTCACCGTTAGGCCATGTTTTTCCAGAATGGGGATGGTCATCGCGGCGACAGTTTTACTATCTTCTACATAGAGGATATGTCCCACCAGCCACTGGTTGCGCTTGTCAAATTCCTCAATAAATTTGGTGAAGGCGTGATAGCCCTGTGATTTGTCGAAGTAGTCGGTAACACCGGCGGCATAACCCTCTTTTAGAAGACGGGTGTCGGCATCACCAGAGATCACCACAACGGGCGTGTAGTGGTGGTTGCTTATTTGGCGAATCCTTTGACAGAGATCGAGGCCATCAATATCTGGGAGCATCAATGCGGTAGTGATCAGGTCAAAGTGTCTCTCACTAATCAGGCGAAGCGCCTCGGCACCACTCTTACAGGTGATCACTTCGGATTCATGAATACCGGAGCGTAACATCCGTGCCACCAGCTCTCGCGAGACCGCTGAGCGATCTACGACAAGGATGCGGTTGCTAATGACGCTCTCAGTCATCTAACTGGGCTCAATCTCACGCAGATGCCGGCCAACAGCAATCCACGAACCAAAATAGCCGAGAAATGAGCCCACGCCCAGCAGAGCAGCCAGTGTTTGCGAATCGATGCCCTGTAGCTCAAATGTGCTGCGGTAGAGAAGGGCGACATCTCGAACTGGAGTTGCAATAAGGGTGAGTGATATCTCCACCAGCACCAGAGCGATCAGGCCACCCAGTAGTCCATACCAGAAACCGGTATAGAGGAATGGGCGGCGAATAAAGCTATCGGTTGCCCCGATCAATTTGATAATAATAATCTCGTCGCGGCGGTTCTGAATCGCTAGACGAATCGTATTTCCAACGACCAGTAACACGGCAATGGCGAGAAGACCTGAAAGAATCAATACGCCACGCTCTCCAATCGCCATTAACGCAAACAGTCGCTCAACCCACTCCATATCGAGCTGTGCAATATCTACTTCACTACGCTTGGCCAGTTTATCCAGCAGGGCTGCAATCTGATCGGGCTGTTCCTGACTAATCTCGGGAGTAATCAGTAACACCGCTGGTAGTGGGTTGTGTTCCAGCGCATCAAGCGCCTCTCCAAATCCGGAGTGTTTGCTAAACTCTTCGAGGGCGCTCTCTTTTGATATGTATTCGACAGCAGCAATTTCAGGCATCTTCCTCAGGGCGGACGCCACCTTCTTGGCCTGACGTTCGCTGGTTTTATGCGTCAGAAACAGGGAGATCTGGGTAGCACTACTCCATCCTTGTAGAACCTCCTGAGCATTATTGAGCAACAGATTGAGCCCCGCAGGCATCGACAGGGCGATACCGATCACCGCCGCGGTCATGAAGGTAGAGAAGGGGCGAGCCGAGAGCTGACCCAGTGTGTAGAAGAAGGTCTGAATATGGCGCAGCAGATAGTTGTTGAGCAGCGCCTTAAGTGAAATACCTCGACGAGTTGAGCGTCTGCCACCTCGATCAGAGGGGTTGAGCATCATATCCTTGTCGAGATCTCTAGCCATGGATTGACCGATCCCCCAATCCACTTCCAGCACCTTCGGCATCAATATCGCCATGGTGGGCCAGGTAGCCCTGTTCGAGTTTGATGATCGGCTTTTTCAATTCGCGAATCAGATCAAGGTCGTGGCTGGCGATGAGTACAGTCACACCGACACGGTTAAACTCTTCGAACAGATGCATGATCTCGCGTGATAGATCGGGATCGAGGTTTCCTGTCGGCTCATCGGCAAGGAGTAGTGAGGGTTTATGGATCACCGCTCGTGCGATGCCGACCCGCTGCTGTTCTCCTCCCGAGAGGGTGATGGGGTAGACCTTTTCTTTGGAGAGAAGTCCAACCTTGTCGAGTGCTGCACGAACCAGACGGCCAATCTCTTTACGGCCATGACCGGCGATGATCAGTGGCAGGGCGACATTGTCAAAGACGGTACGGTCGAACAGCAGTCGGTGATCCTGAAAGATAATTCCCATATTACGGCGATAACAGGGAATGCCTCCGCGCTTAACCTTGGCCAGATTTTGTCCATTAATGATGACCTGGCCATTGGTAGGACGCTCAATCAGGGCGACGAGCTTCATTAGCGTACTTTTACCTGCACCGGAGTGACCTGTCAGAAAAGCCATATCACCTGCAGGCAGGTGCAGGGAGATGCGGCTTAGAGCCTCATGACCGTTTGAGTAGCGTTTACTGACTTCGGTAAATCTAATCATATTGGGCTGTCGTGAGCCTTCCCTTATTTATCGTTACTATCAAAGAGCGCATTTATAAACTCTCTGGCATCAAAATCTTGCAGGTCATCAATCCCTTCACCAACCCCGATATAACGAATTGGTAGACCTAGTCGCTTAGCAATTGCAAAGATAATACCACCCTTGGCGGTACCGTCGAGTTTTGTGAGGGCAACTCCAGAGACCCCAACCGCTTGATGGAATTGCTCTGCCTGATTGACGGCGTTTTGCCCAGTGCCCGCATCGAGCACTAGCAGCACCTCATGGGGTGCAGTTTCATCAACTTTGCCGATGACACGATGGACCTTTTTCAGCTCCTCCATCAGGTTGGACTGGGTATGCAGCCGCCCTGCAGTATCGGCGATAAGAATATCAATATTTCGAGCTTTAGCCGCTGAGACGGCGTCAAAGATAACCGATGCGGAGTCGGCACCACTGTGTTGAGCAATTACCGGGATCTGATTGCGTTCCCCCCAGACCTGAAGCTGTTCAACGGCTGCCGCGCGGAAGGTATCACCTGCGGCCAGCATCACCTTTTTGCCCTCGTTCTGGAATTTCTTGGCCAGCTTACCAATTGTGGTGGTCTTGCCAGCACCGTTGATACCAACGACAAGGATGACAAAGGGAGAGTGGCTCTCATCAATATGCAGTGGTCGATTGACCGGTTCCAGTAGCTGGTACATATCTTCATGCAACGCCTCTAGCAGGGCATCACTATCTTTCAGCTGCTTGCGTGAGACTCGCTGAGTCAGATCACCGATGATATGTTGGGTCGCCTCAACACCGAGATCGGCAACCAGTAGCTGCTCTTCAATCTCCTCGAGTAGATCGTCATCAAGTTCACGCTTCAGTTTGACCAGATCTCGTAGGTCGGTGCCGAGAATCTCGTGAGTACGTGAGAGCCCTCGCTTGAGTGAGGCAAACAGTCCCTGCCTGGTCGGTTTTGCCTGATCCGGGTGATCTTCAGAGAGCGCTTCAGAAGAGCTGCTATCGGGGCTGTTTTTCTTACCAAAACCAAACATTTTAATGGGAACTTTGTGCTCGTGCCGAGGTTAATAGGGGGTTGGGTTGTTAATCGGAGTATCCTATCATCTCCGACCCTTGAGGCATATCTGAGGAGATACCGTTTATCATGCAATTTAGGCCGTTTATCACACTGATTGTGGTTGTATTTGTCGCTATATCTAGCGGGTGCACATCACAGCGAGCTCACTTGAAGAGTGCCACCCCGGGCGAGGTTGGAGAAAGTGGCGTCGTTGAAACGACTTTGGCCAATGGTCTGAAGGTGATTGTTAAGCCCGATCATCGGGCCCCGGTCGTGGTCTCACAGATTTGGTATAAGGTCGGCTCAAGCTATGAGCATGCAGGGATTACCGGAGTCTCTCATGTGCTTGAACACATGATGTTCAAGGGGACCAAAAAGCATGCCGCCGGTGAGTTTTCACGAATCATTGCAGAGCAGGGCGGTAAAGAGAACGCCTTCACCGGGCGTGATTACACCGCCTATTTTCAGCAGCTGGAGGCGAGCCGTCTGCCGATCAGCTTTGAACTTGAGGCAGATCGGATGCGTAATCTCATTCTGCCTGAGGATGAGTTTCTAAAAGAGGTTCAGGTGGTGATGGAGGAGCGGCGTCTACGCACTGACGACAGCCCATCCGCACTGACCTATGAGCAGTTTATGGCAACCGCATTTCAGGCGAGCGCTTACCACAATCCAA
>JAPHSO010000326.1 GCA_026193675.1 Gammaproteobacteria bacterium
ATCGGCTATGGCAACAACCAGACGCCAACCATCACCACTCTTCTCAGCATAGACCGCATCATCAAAGTCCATCGAATCATCACCATCAATGGTGACCAGAGGCATGTCGCGCAGATCGGTTCGTCCCGCCTCCGTCGCATCCGCCTCAGAAACAACATCGGAAAGTTGAGCCGCCTCATCCACCACCAATGGTGACCAGTCGTAGGGGATATCATGGCTACGCAGAGCCATGTCGATCTCCATACCTGGGGCCATGTGGTCACCCAGAATCTCAATAACACGACCCTGAGCCTGATGATGGTTGGTTGGGTATTCGGTTATCTCGACAACAACCAACTGCCCATCTTTGGCCTCACCGCGCTCCGATTCAGGGATCAGAATATCCTGACTGATACGCTTGTTATCGGCCTCAAAAAATCCGATTTCGCCATCAAGATGAAAACGGCCAGAGATGTGATGATTGGCATGCTCCAGGATCTCGGTCACCGCCCCTTCACTACGGCCACGGCGATCGACACCTGTAATATGGGCAATAATGCGATCACCATGCAGGCAGCTACGCATCGTTTTGGCCGACAGGAAAATATCGTTATCACCCTCATCAGGCACCAGAAAGCCAAATCCATCTGCGTGGCCAATGACACGACCGCGAACCAGATTCATCTTGCTCAACAGACCATAACCACCACGACGGTTAAAGTGCAGTTGTCCGTCACGCTCCATCGCACGCAGACGACGACGTAGCCCCTCTAATTGATCTTCATCTTCAATTTGAAGCGCCTTGGCGACCGCCTTAAAAGTCATCGGCTTGCCCTTTTTCTCCAGTAGCATCGTGATAAATTCACGGCTTGGTACGGGATTTTCGTATTTTTCAGCCTCGCGGCTGGCGTAGGGATCTTGTTCTGGAGTGGTATTGGACATTAATTAATCTATAGTTACTTATCGGGAAAATTGGAGGCGTATTCTACATTGATTAAGGCCGAGATGATATTGACAAGATTCAATGAGATCGGTAGAGTGCGCGGCTCTCAATAGATAGCGACATTTATGTGGCTTGAGTCATCCTTGCCTGGGTGGTGAAATTGGTAGACACGCTAGCTTCAGGTGCTAGTGGGGGCAACCCCGTGGAGGTTCAAGTCCTCTCCCAGGCACCATTTTCCCGCTTTCAGCGGAAAAGATACCGCAACTCCTACACCCTCTCTGAAAATCTGCTTTATACAACATCTGTACTAAAGCCGATAAATTTTGTAGGATAATCGCTACAATATTTTCAACCATCTTCCCTATCTATGAAGTGTGCTCTGAACAGATAACTTCCTTAACCATGAAGAACAACTTATGAAAAAGAACCTCCCTATCTCCAATAAAGAGGTATCCCTTGATGAAAACTGCACCATCATTTCGACAACCGACTTGAAGGGACAGATCACCTACATCAACAAAGAATTTATCAATATCAGCGGCTTTTCTGAAGAGGAGCTGTTGGGACAAAGCCACAATATTGTTCGCCACCCAGATATGCCGCCCGAAGCCTTTCAGGATCTTTGGGATACCATCAAAACAGGAACCCCATGGCGCGGTATGGTTAAAAACCGTTGTAAAAATGGTGATCACTACTGGGTCGATGCATTTGTCACTCCTGTGACCAATAACCAAAATCAGGTTGTTGGATACCAGTCGGTCAGAAGCCGACCTACCCGTCAGCAGATCTCTGATGCCGAAGCGCTCTATAGCAAACTCAATCGCAAAGAGATCTCAGCAATCCCAAAAAAATTCAGAATGAAAGATGTCAGTCTGATGAAACGGATTGTCATGACTCAACTGACTGCAGCTTTTCTGCCTGTTCTGGCAATCCTGCTCTGGAACTATGAGATTGTAGAAGATGAGATAGCCGTTTCACTCGTACTCATCACCCCAATCATTTTGCTCACATCAATCTGGTTGATTCATAAAACATTGATGAATCCACTTCATCAAATTATCGATATTGCCAAAGGTATTGCTGGGGGAAAACTCAATCAACAGATCATCGCTGATAGTAGTGATGAGGTGGGTGAACTGTTAATGGCGATGAAGCTGATGCAGGCCCGTCTGCAGACTGTCATCGGTAAACTCTCTGAGGTATCAAATGATGTCACTCAGGATGCGGTGATGCTCTCAGCATCCAGCCAAAGAACGCTCGATATGATGAACCAACAGCAGGTCGAGACCGAATTGGTGGCAACCGCCATGAACGAGATGAGCGCCACCGTCGCTGAAGTTGCTCGCAATACCGAAGAGGCTGCACAGGCCGCGGCTGAGGCAGAAAGTAACTCTAAAGATGGTAAAA
>JAPHSO010000198.1 GCA_026193675.1 Gammaproteobacteria bacterium
AGCTGAGATTGCTCTACAGCACGACTGTCTGAGTCTAGGTGCCAAGAAAGCTGACAAGCTTGACATTCTTATGGCATTCATTGACGAGACAACTGATCGGTACAACAAAGACGTTAGTGACGTGATGGCTAACGGTGAACGGTCTGGTCAGTACGACGATAACGAACAAGACAACCAAGCACGAGAGGTAGGTGACTTTGAGTAAACTTGATGCGTACTCCACAGAGAACTACGAAGTATACATTCTCAGCGATGAAGAAAAGGAGTACCTGAAGGGTTATAGTCTACAGGCAGCAGCCACGGAAGGTATCTTGCCTAACGAGTACGGAATCCGTAACAAGGTAACTGGTGTCACTGAGATGTACTGTGCTAACATGGCAGCATGTCTCAGTGTTATCAATAACTTAGAGGAAGGCGTAGCTTCTGAAATGGAACGTCTCAAAGAGCGTAACAAACAGAAAGCTAAGACTAACCTAAGGAGCGTCTAATTGATAGCAGCCATAGATGGGGATTATATTCCTTATCTGTGTGCAGGTAGCTCAAAGGTAGAAGAGCGTTTCTATAACGTAGCAGAGGGGCCAGATTCGGCCCCTTTGTTTTCTTGCAAGTACAAAAAGGATGCTGTACAATATTGCAAAAAGCAAGGATTACCTTTAGAGTTCGTGCATCACACACGACAGGTTATAGACGAGCGTGAGATGTACTACCTGCTTGACGCAGAGTTCGAGGATATATTCAGGAACACAGGTGCTGATAAGTACCACCTGTACTTAGGCGGGAAAACAAATTACCGTTATGATTTATTTCCAGATTACAAATCTCATCGCAAGAATTACAGTAGGCCAGTACTTCTGGCACAAGCTAAGCAGTATCTCATTGACAAATACAATGCGGAGGTTGTGGAAGGAATCGAAGCTGATGATGCTGTTAGCATTTTATGCAGCAATGAGCCTAATAGTATTCTTTGCTCTCCCGATAAAGACCTAGATCAAGTTCCATGTATGCACTACGACCCTAACAAGGGTGAGGTGTACGTCATTGATGAAGAGATTGCTGATGCGTGTTTGTACGTTCAGATCCTCACAGGAGATTCCACAGACAGCATTCCCGGAGTTAAGGGTATAGGTCCAAAGAAAGCAGAAAAGCTGCTCAGAGGGATCACAGACCGTAAGGAAATGTGGGATATATGTGTTAAGGCACACGGCTCTGAGGAATCAGCAAATCTAACAGCTTCGTTAGTGTACGTACTTAGAAATCACGGCGAGTTCTGGACACCACCATGTTAAAAAGAATACATGTTAATCAGCACAATATAAAAGCGAATGCTAAGGGAGCCAGCCTTCCTGTTTTGACAGTAAAGACGTACAAGAGTAACTACAAGTGTAACAGAGTAAAAATAAACGGGCCTAGCGAGCTTGTCTACAGCCCTGAAAAACCCCTGTCTTGTGGTGCTAAGGTATGGATAGAGACAGAGGCAGAGGTGTTGTTGGATGAGGCTAAAGCAGTCTGAGATAAAGCAGTACAGGGAAGCACTGCTTAAAGAGCAGAAGTACAAATGCCCGTTATGCAACACAAGGATACTGAAATCAGAGGCTACACTAGACCATGACCACGAAACAGGCAAAATTCGACAAGTGCTGCATAGGAGTTGCAATCAATCCGAAGGACGAATACTTAGTTGGGCTAACCGAAGCAGAGGCAAAGACCCTAAGGAATTTGTTAGGAACCTCGTTAAGTACTGGGAAGTTGAGTACAGCGGGAACCCGGACCACCCACAGCATTTATCAGAAAGTGAACGAGAGCTTGCAGCACTCAAGAGAAAGCTTAAGCGACTTAAGTCTCCAGCAGCAAAACGACGCACTGAGACACAAATTCAAGAGTTAAGAAAGAGATTGAACGATCTAGAGGATCAAATTGAAGTAGGAGAGATGTTAGTATGAGGCACCTCCTGATTAGCGATACTCAGGTAAAGAAAGACGTACCCCTTGATCATATCAGAGCACTAGGTAACTTCATTGTTGATAAGCAGCCTGAAGTTCTGGTTATGATCGGAGATTGGGCTGACATGCCCTCCTTAAGTGTGTACGATAAACCCGGCACTAAGGCATTCGAGGGGAAACGATACAGAGACGATGTAGAGGCTAGTATCGAGGCTATGGAGATCCTCGAAGAGCCTATAACACGTTACAACAACATGAGGAAGCGTAACAAGAAATCCTTGTACAGACCAAGGAAAGTACTGACGCTGGGAAACCATGAGAATA
>JAPHSO010000294.1:0-17500 GCA_026193675.1 Gammaproteobacteria bacterium
AGCCGATGACAGAGTTCATGCACCACAACATATTCGATGATGCTGCTGGGAGCCATCATCAGACGCCAGTTGAACTGCAGGCGACCATCGGCTCGGCAGCTACCCCAACGTGATTTGAAGTGGCGTATCTGAATATCGCCATAGCTGACACCTATCTTCTTCGAGAGCTGTTCAACCAACGTGGGGAGTCGCTCCTCGGCACGTTGTTGATACCAGCTACTCAGCAAGTTTTTGATCGCCTCATGACTTTGGCGTTTGATCGGTAGATTGACCCTCAGCCTGCCGGAGTGAAATTTGATCCCCTGTTTCGTTTTGGGGATGTGGCTGATGGCGAGACGGTATCTCTTTCCCAGATATGTGATCGGTGCCCCGTCGACATATTGGGGCTCGGAAGGGGCAAGATCTTCGGGGAGTGAGGCCTGATACTCGAGCTGCCTGCCGATCCACTCTGAACGTTTATTAAGCAGCTGTTGAATTCGGTAGAGGGCCAACCGCTTGGGAGCCATCACTTTGATGCAGTTGTTGGCGACCCGAAAGGCGATGGTCTTTTTTCTCTGGGTTCGCTTGAGCTCGATAGGGGTATCGGGATGCTCAGGAAGATGGAGTTTGGTCCTCTCAGATGGCCCGGTTGAGCCTATCTTGATGGGCGGAAAGAGGAGAGCGTTGAGTAGTCGTTTTACCATCTTGTTAGTTAAGTTGGATGGTTAATATCACTCTAAAAATTTCTTTCAATTGAAAATTTCGCTAGACCAACAAGGGCCTCTTTGTAGTCAGAGTCGGGCAGAACATTAAGTGTTTCAATCGCCTTTTCAACTTCACGCTCGGCAGCTTTAAGAGTGTATTCAATCGCATCGCTCGTCCTGATTGCGGCAGATATCGCCTCAAGCTGTTCTCCACGACCATTGTTAATGGCATCACGAACCAGTTCGGCCTGTTCAGGTGTGCCGTTGTGGATCAGGTAGATGAGAGGCAGTGTCGGTTTTCCTTCTGCCAGGTCATCCCCCAGGTTCTTGCCAAGCTCCTCAGCATCACCGGTGTAGTCGAGTGCATCATCAACCAGTTGGAAGGCGATACCAAGATGAAGACCATAGGCGGCCATTGACGCTTCAATCTCACTGTTTTGGCCGGTGAGAACAGCGCCTAGCTGAGCAGATGATTCAAACAGCTTGGCTGTCTTGGAGCGAATCACCTCAAGGTAGCCGGCCTCATCCAGATCGGCATTATGGATATTGAGTAGCTGCTGTACTTCGCCTTCAGCGATGGTGTTGGTCGCCTCGGCCAGAATCTCCATCACCCGCATGTTTTGTACGGTCACCATCATCTGGAAAGAGCGTGAATAGAGGAAGTCGCCAACCAGTACAGCAGCTTCGTTTCCAAAAACATTGTTGGCGGTCTGTTTGCCACGGCGTAGCTCAGAGCCATCAACAACATCATCGTGCAACAGTGTTGCGGTGTGGATAAACTCAATCACCGCCGCCAGCTCGTGGTGGTCTCTGCCTTTGTAGCCCAACGCATTAGCAATGAGCAGAATCAAAACAGGGCGGAGTCGCTTGCCACCACTACCGATGATGTAGTGGCTAATGGTATTAATTAATACGATCTCTGAATGGAGACGTTCACGAATCACATTGTCGACAGCATCACGATCATCTGCGATAAGGTTGTAGATAGCTTCTATATTCATTTGATTGCTGGCGAGACTATTTGTAGTGACGGTTCGTATTTAAAGGATTGGCAGGTATTATAGTGTGAATTGTTCATTGAGTAATGGGTTGGGACGATAATTAATTCTATGCAGGGATTATTTTTAAAAGGGTGCTGTGCAGATAGTTGGGATGCGTCACTTAATGTGAAGCGTGGCGGCCGATGAGCGCCCTGCTTAGAGCATTCTGGATGGTCTCCATCCTGAAAATGGCCCCGCAGGCAATTCCTGCATCTCAAACCCTGCTGGCATTAGTGGTTGTGACCCATTTCGCCATTGGTGCAATGCTCTCTGCTACCGCTCTTCCTGCTGATGGGGCTGTGGTATCTGCGCTGTTGGGCACAGTGGTGATGATGGCCTTTGTCTATCTCATTTTAATGATGAGAGGTCAGTTACAACGTTTTGTACAAACGGTTACCGCATTGGCCGGCTGTGAGGCGATGATCGGCCTGATTGCCCTGCCTCTGACCTACCTTTTTCATGCCGGAGGTGGAGAGTCTGGGTTGATCGCCCTCTTTTCACTGCTTATTTTTGCCTGGAACATCATGATTGCAGCCCATGTTTTTAAACACGCCTTTGACCTTAACTCTCAACAAGGGGTTTTCTACGCAGTGCTCTATATATTTACCTCGTTAATTGTAGGGACGATGCTGGGGGTATCGACATGAAGATCCATATTCTTGGAATCTGCGGTACTTTCATGGGGGGCGTGGCGATTCTGGCACGGGAGTTGGGCCATGAGGTGAGTGGGCAGGATCTTCATACCTATCCGCCAATGAGTACTCAACTGGAGGAGCAGGGGATTGCGCTGACGGAAGGTTACGACCCCAGCGGTATTCCCGATGGTGTCGATCTGGTGATTATTGGGAATGCGTTATCGAGGGGAAATCCCGCTGTTGAACATATTCTCAATCGGCGTATTCGATATATCTCTGGCGCGCAGTGGCTGAGTGAGAACCTGCTGCAGGATCGCTGGGTGATTGCGGTTGCCGGTACTCACGGTAAAACAACCACCGCCTCAATGGTCGCCTCGATTCTGCAACGGTGCGGCATGGAGCCGGGATTTCTGATTGGAGGTATTGCCCATGAGCTGGGCAAATCCGCCGATATGGGGGCTGAGCCCTTTTTTGTGGTTGAGGCAGATGAGTATGACACCGCCTTTTTTGATAAGCGCAGCAAGTTTGTTCACTATCTGCCACAGACATTGGTGCTCAATAATCTTGAGTTTGATCACGCCGATATCTTTGATGATCTTGCGGCGATTCAGCGACAGTTTCATCATCTGGTTAGAACCGTCCCCAGTCGCGGCAAAATAATTCTTCCTGAGTCGGATAGTGCGCTCAATGAGGTGATCGAAATGGGCTGTTGGACGCCCACTGAGATGGTCGGTTCAGCTTCAGGATGGCAGGCGGTTGTCGATAACAACCAGGATGAGCCATCAAGTTCATTCGATGTGCTCTTTAAGGGGAAGCATATGGGCCGAGTCGAATGGGATCTTATGGGTGAGCACAATGTGAATAATGGATTGGCGGCGATTGCGGCGGCTCACCATGCGGGACTGGAGATTGGCGATATCCTAAAGGCACTCTCTCAATTTGAGGGGGTTAAACGACGTATGGAGTTGCGCGGTGTGGTCAACGGGATAGAGATCTATGATGACTTTGCCCACCATCCAACAGCAATTGAGACAACCCTGGCCGGCCTGCGTAAAAGTGTTGCTACGGAGCGGCGTATATTGGCAATTATTGAGCCCCGTTCAAATACGATGAAGATGGGGGTTCATCGAGATCAACTGATCGATTCATGGCGTGAGGCGGATCGGGTTTTTCTGTTTGCAGATGATAGTGATGGGGCGTTCGGCTGGCTGGATGAGATTAAAGATAGTGTTGATAGCTATGCTGATCTGGAACAACTGATTGAATCGGTGATCTCCATTGCAGAAGAGGGTGATCAGATTTTGGTGATGAGCAATGGTGGTTTTGGTGGTATCCATCAGAAGCTGATTGGTCGTCTTGAGAGTCGTTTTATGGGAGAGGCGGTATGAGTCAGAATAGAGCAATCTCTCTGGCGATTACCGGGGCCTCGGGAGCCGCCTATGGTCTGCGTCTGCTGGAGATCCTGATCCAAAGTGGTGAGCAGGTCTATTTGATGATCTCCAAACCGGCTCAAGTGGTGATTGCGACCGAAACCGATATTAAGCTGCCGAGTGGCAATCGTGAGATTGAAAAATTTCTTAGTGAAAAATATGGTGCGGTAGAGGGACAGATTCAGCTGTTTGGACAGGAGCAGTGGTTCTCTCCAGTGGCCAGTGGCTCCAATGCCCCGCGGGCGATGGTGGTCTGTCCCTGTTCGACCAGCTCACTTTCATCAATTGCCACAGGAGCGAGTAACTCACTGATGGAGCGGGCTGCAGATGTGATGATTAAAGAGCAACGCAAGCTGATTCTGGTGCCACGTGAGACTCCCTACTCGCCAATCCATCTGGAACATATGCTTAAACTCTCACAGATTGGAGTGACCATCCTGGCGGCAAGCCCCGGTTTTTATCAAAAGCCGGAGTCAATTGAAGATCTAGTTGATTTTGTGGTGGCGCGAATTCTGGATCATCTGGATATTGAACATACCCTGATGAAGAGATGGGGCAGTTCAGATCAAAACGCTTAACAGCTAGAAGCCTTATAAAGAAAACCCCGTCCAGAACTGATCTGGACGGGGTTTTTATTTGAGTCTCTCTTCTAAAAGACTAGAAGTGATAGGTGAGACCGACAGTAATGACTGGGAGCATCTTCATAGCATTATCTCCAGCGAGCTCATCTTCCAGTGCTGCAATTTGTGCCGGAGATGCACCAGCAGCAGAGTTGATAGTTGCGGTAGGTTTGGAGTCGAGAAGAACACCTACATCAACATTAAACCCAAAGGTGTCATCTTGCTCTGCGGCATTACCCCAACCGATCCCCACATAAGGGCTTGCCTTAAAATCAATATCAGCATCAACAGTCGTATTAACTGTTCCAGCGCCACCAAAATCGATATTTCCAGATGCGGTTAGGTTGATGTTGCCACTGTTTGTAACATAACCAGCCGTTAGTCGTAGATCTCCGGCAAAGATCATCCAGTCAGCGTAGACACCCATGGTGTTTACTTTTGATGTGATTGCAAAGTCATTGGCTTCAATCGTTACATCAGCACTCTTTGTGCCGCCCATAAACCCACCCCGAACATTCACCATAGGATGTACTGAATAGGTGATATCTGCACCGGTACCTACACCTAGACCCACAAGTCCGGTATTGACGGCAACACCAAAACCCTCTGCTGAAGCAGCAGAAGCACCTGCAAGCAGGGCAATGCCCAGGGCCAAACTCTTTTTATCCATCATCAAAACTCTCCTGTGAGTAACATATTAAATTCGTGTCGATTGTTACACGCTCTATTATGAGCTGTAAACCATACTGTTTATAAGGTTGATAGCACCTTTGCGGCAGATGCAATCGTAGACTCCAGATCGGCATCCGTATGCATTGATGAGACAAAGCCCGCCTCAAATGCTGATGGCGCAAGATAGATCCCCTCATCCAGCATGCCGTGATAGAACTTCTTAAAGCGCTCAGCATCACATCTGTCGACCACCTGCTGGAAGTTGGTGATCTCAGTCTCTTCAGTGAAAAAGAGGCCAAACATGCCGCCCACATGATTTGCCGTCATCGGAATGCCTGAAGATTTGGCGGCATCGAGAATGCCGTTAACCAGCTTCTCAACCTTCACTGAAAGGTCGGCATAAAAATTCTCAGTCGATACGATATTTAGTGTGGCCAGACCGGCTGCCATCGCCACCGGATTACCTGAGAGGGTACCGGCCTGATAGACCGGGCCGAGCGGGGCAATATGTCCCATAATTTCGCGCTTACCTCCAAAGGCACCAACCGGCATACCGCCGCCAACCACCTTACCCAGTGTGGTGAGGTCGGGCTTGATTCCGTAGTGTCCCTGCGCACCGCCAAGGCCGACACGGAATCCGGTCATCACCTCATCAAAGATCAGAACTGTGCCGTACTCGTCACAGATCTCACGTAGCCCTTCGTGGAAGCCGGCTACGGGAGGGATGCAGTTCATATTTCCGGCGACCGGTTCGACGATGATGCAGGCGATCTCACTGCCCGCTTCGGCGAAGGCTGCCTTCACCGAGTCGATATCATTATAGGTAAGGGTGATGGTCTGCTCAGCAAGCGAGGCGGGTACGCCGGGTGAATTTGGTACCCCTAAGGTGAGTGCGCCAGAGCCGGCTTTCACCAGCAATGAGTCGGAGTGGCCGTGATAGCAGCCCTCAAACTTAACAATCTTATCGCGACCGGTATAACCACGCGCCAGACGAATTGCACTCATGGTCGCCTCTGTTCCGGAGCTGACCATGCGCACCATCTCCATTGATGGCACCAGTTCGCAAAGACGATCTGCCATCTCGGTTTCGAGAATGGTGGGTGCTCCAAATGAGAGGCCACTCTCGGCGGTGGTTTGTACCGCTTTAATCACATCAGGATGGGCATGACCTGCAACCATTGGTCCCCATGAGGCGACATAGTCGATATATTTTTTATCAGATTCGTCCCAAACATGGGCCCCAGCCCCCTTTTTGAAGAAGACGGGATCTCCTCCGACACCGTTAAATGCACGTACAGGTGAGTTAACGCCACCGGGGATGTGTTTTTTAGCAGCCTCGAAGAGTGAATGGTTGTCTGACATGGTTATTCCTGAAGTTTTGGTTAATTAAATAGGGTTTGAAGTCGTTGGGCGGCAGCGGTGATCTCTGTGGCCGTTGGACGATCAAAAAGATCGCTAATCACTGCAAGAAGATCAGCACCGGCCTCGACCAGTTGAGCACCATTTTCGGCGGTGATGCCGCCGATGGCAACCACCGGAACCGTTATCTCATTTTTGGCGCGCTCTAATAGCTCTAAATGGGCACCCACCGCATCGGGTTTGATGTTGGATGAGAAGAAGCGGCCAAAGGCGACATAGTCGGCTCCCGCATCCTCTGCCTCCTGAGCCAGCTCAAAGCGGTTATAGCAGGAGACGCCGATGATGGTCTCAGTTCCGAGTTGCTGGCGGGCCTCATTGAGGGAGTTATCTTCCTGACCGATGTGGAGTCCGTCAGCGCCAATCTGAGCGGCCAACTCCAGATCATCATTCACGATAAAGGTGACATTGTGATCACGACAGAGCTGTTGCAGAGTGGTCGCCTCTTTTAATCGGCGAGTATGATCAGCAGATTTATCACGATACTGCACCACTACCGCACCACCAATGATGGCAGCCTCGACCGACTCAACCAGTCGTTCACCAATCAACCGACTGTCGGTGATGGCATAGAGTCCTCTTGCAAGCCTACTCATCTATAGCCTGATGAACTCGGTTGGGATGATGTTGTCCATGACCAATCCTGTATCCCTGTTTAAGGCTCTGCCAGGTAAACTGTTGGGCCTCATTAACGGCCCGGTGTAACGCTTCACCCTGTGCGATTTTCGCTGCAATGGCTGAGGCTAAAGTGCAACCGGAACCGTGATAGCTGTTTGAAAGTCGAGGCCAGTCGAGAGACGATTTGGTATGAACTGTATAGAGCGTATTGATCACATCATCGGTGTGAGCATGGGTACCGGTGATCAACACCGCTTGAGCCCCTGCTTTAAGCAAGGCTTCTCCCACCTCATCAAGAGAGTCCGCTTCGGGGACTAACTGCTGAGCCTCATCACTATTGGGTGTAATGATTGTGGTAAATGGAAGTAGCTCGTGCAATCTAACGGTAAATGATTCACTGCTCAGAGATGCGCCGCCACCAGCCCGTAGGATTGTATCCATCACCACCGGAATGTCGGGGTTATTTTTTAGAATTAATTGGATCGCATGAAGATTCTCTAAACTACCGATCAACCCGATCTTAATCGCATCGACCTTGACATCATTAAGTATGGTCTCGGCCTGTTGGGTCACCAGCTCAGCGGATACCGGTTCAAGCCGATCCACATTAGTGGTGTCCTGAACCGTCAGTGCAGTGATGATGGGCAGTGGCTGACAACCGAAGTGACTGATCACTTCGATATCTGCGCTGATGCCAGCACCACCGGAGGGATCATTTCCCGCAAAGATTAAAACTGTGGGTGGCGCAGCGTGATGGTGAGATTTCATTCAGGGATTGTATCGGCCTGCTGAGCGATAAAGTAGGTCTTGGCTGAAAGCTCCAGAGAGCAGCTCCATTTGTAGGCGAGATTGATCGACTTGGCCTGTGCGTAAACCCCGTGTCCACGTACCACAGTGATCGGATAGTTGGCGAGGGTATCGGAAACTGCCGCCGGGGCGAGTGCAACATATTGATCGTAAGGGATGGTGATGACAGGAACTTCAGGAAAGTAGAGATTCCCCTCAAAATCTACAGGAACAAAATTCTGACCATTGAGTGTGAGTGCGACAGTGTGAGGGCCATGACTATGGATCACCGATTGGCTCTCTGGATTTTTTTGATAGATCTGAACATGCAATGGCCCATCGAGAGATGCTCCTCGGCCCACTCTTCCATCAATGTGGCAGCGAACCAGATCATCTTCAGTCAGGGTGTCGGCACAACAGCCGGTGGGCGTCACCCATATCTCATCACCGATTCGAACCGAGGCATTACCACTATGGGAATCGTTATTGCCATACTGACGCAACCATTTGTAGTGCTGAACAAGCTCCTGTTTTAGATTCATTTCAATGTTCCTAGAAAGGTTTAACAACGGCCAGAATAACCACGGTGATCAAAATGATGACGGGGAATTCATTAAACCAGCGGTAGAAGATGTGACTATGTCTGTTCTTGTCTATAGCGAACGCACGCATTAAGCGACCGCAATAGAGATGGTAGGCAATCAATATCACCACCAATGCAATCTTGGTATGTAACCAACCCATTGATGAATAGGCGGCCCATCCATACTCGTAGAGGAGCCAGAGCCCTAATCCGGTGGCAACAATCATGCTCGGATTCATGATGCCTCGATAGAGCTTGCACTCCATCGTTTTGAAACGTTCGATGCTCGCCTCATCACCATTTTCGGCCTCAGTCATTGCGTGATAGACAAACAGACGGGGTAGATAGAAGAGTGCGGCAAACCAGGTGACGACACTAATAAAATGGAATGCTTTTATCCAGAGCATGGTGGACCTTTACGAATTGAAAGAATAAAAATGTGATTATATCTGGTAATAGTTCTCAATATCTCGGCGGGTTAATATCCCCGTTAGACGTTCACTACCTGCATCACCTCGGACAACAATGCAGAGAGCATAAACACTGCGGTCTTTAAGCTGATTGAGTTGGGTCAGTGCATCCTGAAGGGTTGCTCGTGATGAGATGATCAGCGGACGGATGCGACTTGCTGCAGGAATATCGTTTAGAACTATATCGATCTCATCAATATCTGTTTTGTCAGTTTGAGCATCCTCTCTGAGTCGTTGAGTTTGGCTGGCGAGATCGGCTGCACTAATGAGCGTTAGAGGTTGCTTATCATCTTGATAAAGGATCCAGTTGGGCTCATCGTCGAGAACTGTCTTGGCCGTCTGGTAGGTGATGGTGGGTGTAGCGACAATAAAGGAACGGTCCATTGCAGCAGTTACCCCAATGCGGCGCAGGTGTTGGGTTATTGGATCGTTGCGATAATCGAGACCGCGAACCTTGAGCAGGGTGAGAAATATGGCGCGCTGACCAAAGAGTTCACTACAGATGAGTCCGGCTGAGATAACGGCCAACATACCTGGGAGTAGAACATTGGGATTTGCTGAGAGTTCCAGCATCGCAATCAGTGCCGCGAGTGGGGCGTGCAGGGTGGCTCCCATCATCGCTCCCATTCCAATAAGGGCATAGAGGGTTGGTGAAGAGGATAGTTCCGGGACAAGCGTGCCACCGATAGCGCCAATTGCTGCCCCTACTGTTGCACCGACAACCAAAGTGGGACCGATGAGACCTCCGGGAATGCCAAGTCCAAGCACACCGGTGGTGGCGATAATCTTGGCCAGCGAGATCCCCAGTAGCAGCCAGATCCCTATCTCTCCAATCAGTGCACTATTAACGGTGTCGTAGCCGATACCCATCACCTGTGGGAACGGAATGGCGATGAGTGCGACGAGAATACCCGCCAGGGTGGTGCGCTGCCAGATTGGAAGGGTGGTAAGAGATTCTGAGAAGTGGCGGATTGAGCGGATGAATAGTGCTGCCGCAGCACCCACAACGACTCCCAATAGCACCATATAGGGGAGTTCTGCCACCGAAACGAGCTCAATCGGGGGAACAATAAATGCGGGTGAGTCGCCATAGACCAGTCTAGTGAGCGCTGTAGCACTAACGGCAGCAAGAATGATGGGGGCAAAGCTGGCGATGGTGTACTCCATCAGCACCACCTCCATGGCGAAGATGACGCCTGCCAGTGGGGTGTTGAATGAGGCGCCAATCGCTGCGGCAATACCGCAGGCAACCAGTGTACGAGTCGCATTATCGGGAAGACGGAAGCGTTGACTTAACAGGCTGCCGCTGGTGGCGCCCAGATGGACGGCGGGACCTTCGCGGCCCACAGAGTGACCACTCACTATGGCGAATACAGCCGTCACAAACTGAATCAGAAAATTACGTAGAGGAAGGTTGGCCTGATGATAGGCGAGCCTCTCCATCACATGGGTGACACCAAGAGGGATTGAACGGGCCCACTGTAGAATCCCGCCGATCACCAATCCGCCAATGATTGGCAACATAATGCGCATTGTGAGAGAGAGCTGCTCATACCCTTCACCTGCAGTGCCTGGAACGATCCACTCCTGCATTCCCTCCATCATCTGACGGAAGGCAAGAATGACCACACCTGCCAGAAGACCGGTGATCACAGCCAGCAACGAGAGAGCAGGAAGTGCCTCTGCTCGCGCTAGCCGGTCATGGAGTGATGTATGGATGGTGCGGATCATGTCCTTATTAATGTATCATTCGCGGTTCAGTGATGTTTGTTTAGGGCAAACAGCTCATTCTTGATTACTTTAAGATAAATGTGGGACATATGATACAGGTTGGAATCGTTGGTGGCACCGGCTATACCGGTGTTGAACTGCTGCGGCTATTGGCTGCTCATCCTCAGGTTGAGTTGAAGGCGATCACTTCGCGTTCAGAGGCTGGCGTTCGCGTCGATGAGATGTTTCCCAACCTGCGAGGCCATGTCGACCTTGAGTTCACTGTGCCCGATGCGGCAATTCTAAAATCATGCGACCTGGTATTTTTTGCAACCCCAAATGGGATTGCGATGGGAATGGCTCAGGAGCTGGTCGATGCCGGTGTTAAGGTGATCGACCTTGCAGCCGATTTTCGGATCAAGGATATCGCTGTTTGGGAGAAGTGGTACGGCATGGAACATGCTGCACCGGAGCTTGTTAAAGAGGCGGTCTACGGTCTGCCTGAGCTCAATCGTGATGAGATTAAACAGGCACGGATTATCGCCAATCCGGGCTGTTATCCCACTGCAGTGACGCTCGGCTTTCTTCCACTGGTTAAAAATGGACTGGTCGATATTAGTCGGATGGTTGCGGATGCCAAGTCGGGAGTCAGTGGTGCTGGCCGTGGTGCCAGTGTGGGTACGCTGTTCAGTGAGGTCGATAGCAGCTTTAAAGCATATGCCACACCGGGCCATCGCCATCTGCCAGAGATTAGTCAAAATTTGAGTCTAATCGCCGATGATGAGGTAGGGCTCACCTTTGTGCCTCACCTGTTACCGATGATTAGAGGCATTCACGCTACGCTCTATGCTGAGGTTGCTGATCACGGCGTTGACCTTCAGAAACTCTATGAGAATTTCTACCAGGATGAGCCATTTGCCGATGTGCTACCTGCGGGCTCACATCCTGAGACCCGTTCAGTACGTGGTGGTAATGTTTGCCGTATGGCGATTCATCGGCCACAGGGTGGTAATACGGTGGTTATTCTTTCAGTGATCGATAATCTGGTGAAAGGGGCTGCGGGACAGGCGGTTCAGAATATGAATATCGCCTTTGGTTTTGATGAGGCTGCAGGTTTGGGAATTATTCCGCAACTACCATGAAGAGGAAGCTCGTTGTTCGTCATCACCGCCCACATTATCCGGTAATTATTGGGATTATATTGGTGGCCGTGGTTATTTCTGGAGGATGGTGGCTGTTTGAGCACGGTCTCAAGCAGGCCGGATTTGAACGGGAACTACTCGCTCAGAAAGAGAGTGAATGGCTGCAGCAGAGAGCAGAGCTTGAGAAGGAGATCGTTAAGCAGCGTGAGCATGCTACCCGTCTTGAGCAGGGTAATCAGGTAGAGAAAGAGGCCTATCAACATCTTCAAGATGAGGTGACAAGGTTGCATGGTGAGGTCTCTAATCTGAAAGATGAACTCACCTTCTATCGTGATATCGTCTCCCCGGAAAGTGACCGGGCGGGGCTTTCGGTACGAGGTCTTCTTCTCAGTCGAATGGAAGAGAAGGATCGGTATCGATATAAGATTGTGGTTACTAAAGTTCCCAATGATGGCAATCTGATTCGTGGAAATTTGACCTTCGAAATAGAGGGAAACGAAGGCGATGCGATAAAGAGGTATAATCTGGAGCAGATATCTCTGGCCAAGAAACCGACCAGTAAGATTTCGTTCAGGTTTAAGTATTTCCAGAATTTGAGTGGCGAGATGCGTTTGCCTGAAGGGTTTGAGCCGACTAAAGTGATGCTCACCCTCAACCCGGATGGAAAAAAATTAAAGAAGTCAGTTGAACAGTTTGACTGGATTGTAGAGGAGAATTAAAAGGGTGTTATCGAAGTCTAAGCGCAAGAAGGCAGCAAAAATTGACACACTTATCGGATCTCATACTGAGATTCGTGGCGATGTTATCTTTACCGGTGGTCTCCATGTTGATGGAAAGGTTAAGGGGAATGTTATCGCCGAAAGCGGCTCCGGCTCAGTTATCAGCTTGAGTGAGAAGGGTGTCATTGAGGGTGAGGTTCATGTCCCCAATGTAATTGTTAATGGAATGGTTATTGGGGATGTTTACTCGGATACCCATATTGAATTGGCAGAGAAGGCAAGAATTAAGGGTAACGTCTACTACAGCTATATTGAGATGGCCCGTGGTTCAGAGGTGAATGGCAGTCTAGTTCATCAGGAGGGAGGTAAGAGCTCACAGAAGCAGAATAGAGAAACCACTGCAGCTGATGATGGTTTGAACGTTGGTCCAGAGTCCACTCCAGCAAACCCATAAAGCTTGACTAGTTTAGTCGGGCATGTAGAATGCAATTTATTTGAGAGAAGTGACATATTGGTCTTCAGTGCCGGTTGAAAAACTCACTTTCCAACCCTATCTGCCATAATAAGCAGAAGTTGAAGTTAATTATTTGGAGTAAACAATGAGCGATACAGAATCACTTCTAGTCTTTACCGACAGTGCAGCGAATAAGGTAAAGAGTCTGATTGAGGAAGAGGGTAACGATAGCCTCAAGCTACGTGTCTATGTAACCGGCGGCGGTTGCTCAGGTTTTCAGTACGGCTTCACTTTTGATGAGGCGATCAACGATGGTGACACTTCAGTCGAAAAGAATGGTGTGACTCTGTTGATTGATCCAATGAGCTACCAATATCTGGCTGGTGCAGAGATCGATTACAAAGAGGATCTAGAGGGTTCTCAGTTTGTCATTCGTAATCCAAATGCAACCACCACCTGCGGTTGTGGCTCTTCCTTCTCTGCCTAGCTGGCGAGAGAGTTAGACAAAAAGGCCCGGGCATTGCCCGGGCCTTTTTTGTTTTCCTGGAGTGACAACAGTCCTGTCTTTTAAGCAGGATAGATCGCCCCCAAAATTACCGGCCGATTCGCGCCAGTAACCTCAGGAATATTTCCAGCCCTATCCGATAGGGTCTCTCGGGCTAGCCAGGCAAAGGCCATCGCCTCAATTAACTGAGGATCCAGAGCATGCTTCTCTGATGATGAGATTTCACAATCGGGTAGATGGTGGCTGATGCGTTCTATCAGGTGAAGGTTGAATACACCTCCACCACAGACAATCAACTCTTTGGCCGCGGCCTGTTGCTGTTTGACGGCATCAGCAATTGATATGGCGGTTAACTCATACAGGGTGGCCTGGACATCCTCATCTCGTTCACCACCACTCAACCTGCTCTGGAGCCAATCGATGTTAAATAGCTCTCTTCCTGTGCTTTTGGGGGCAGCTGCCTTGAAGTACGGCTCATTAAGAAGCTGTTCAAGTAGATCTGGAATAATCCTGCCTGTTGCTCCCCATTTACCGGCAGAGTCATAGTTATTCCCTCTCTTCAATTGAATCCAGCCATCTAGCAGGATATTTCCTGGACCTGAATCAAATCCACTAACGGGTGTGCTTGAATTCTTTGGAAGAATAGAAAGGTTGGCAATGCCACCAATATTGAGCACAGTGCAGTCTCTTTCATCATCTCTAAACATAGCGGCATGAAAAGCGGGCACCAGTGGGGCTCCCTCACCACCTGCGGCCATATCTCTGCGTCGGAAATCGGTAACGGTGGTAATGGCGGTTTTCTCTGCAATCAGGTTGGCATCACCAATCTGCATGCTAAACGGATAATCTCCATCAGGCTGGTGATAGATAGTCTGTCCATGAGAGCCGATAGCTGTAATCTCTGAAGGGGCCACAGCCGAAGCGGTTAATAGCTCATTAACAATGTCTGCGTAGCTCAATCCCAACTGATGATCGAGTTGACCAAGTGTTTTTAGATCAACGGTATGGGATTGGGTTAGCTGCAGTAGCTGCTCACGCAACTCCTGTTTGAACGGCCGGTGAGCTTTGTTAATGATAGTGGGGCGGGAGGGGCTAAAATCGACCAGTACGGCATCAATCCCATCGAGACTGGTGCCAGACATAATGCCAATATAGAGTTCGGGCATCTCTATCTCACTAATTCAGTGCGATGGTGGTGTGGCGATATAGGTCGATTAAAGCTAAAAGGTCTGCTGTCTGCTTTTTAAATGCAGTGCGAAAGCTCTTTTTTAGGGGAGATGCGTTGGGGAACTTCACGGTTAGAGGATTTCGATGAACTCCGTTCACCCGAAATTCATAGTGGAGATGTGGTCCTGTAGCCATTCCAGACCTGCCTACATAACCGATAATATCGCCCTGCTTAACCCTTTTTCCCTGCTTTATACCCCGTTTATATGAGGACATGTGGCCGTAGAGTGTCGTAAATTTTCCACCATGCTGAAGGATGATGGTTCTGCCATATCCCCCCTTCTTGCCCTTAAATATCACCTTGCCATCACCCGATGCCTTGATAGGTGTTCCGGTCGCTGCGGCGTAGTCGACGCCACGATGGGCGCGCTTTTTACCCAGTACGGGGTGATAACGTGAACGTTGAAACTTTGAAGAGATTCGGCGAAAGTCGACCGGAGAGCGGATAAATGCCTTTCTCAGGCTGTAACCCTCAGGGGTGTAGTAGTTGCTGCGCCCATGTTCATCAAAGTGACGTAGAGCGGTCACCTTTCTTCCCTGATTGATAAATTCTGCTGCGATAATCTCACCGTCAGAGAGCTTTTCACCCTCCAGGAAGCGCTCCTCATAGAGGACGGTGAAGCTGTCACCACTGCGAATATCGAGAGCGAAGTCGATATCCCAGCCAAATACGGCAACCAGCTCCATAATGATCTTGTCGGAGAGCCCCGATTTAAGGCCTGTTGCATAGAAGGAGTTATTTATGAATCCAGATGCATGGGAGACCCGTTTCTCAATCTCCTTTGCAGAGTGGTTGACGCTATAACTATTATTATCGGCATCATATTTATAGAGTGTTGAATTGGTTTTTGACTCAATAAAGTGCATCGCCATCAGACGATCTGCCTCTATTTGGAACCTAATGGTCTGCTTGGGACGAAGTGCATGAAGGTATTTTCCAGCTTTCCTGTCGGCGCTGACCAGTTGTGCCAACTGCTGGGGAGAGAGCTTTAGCTTGTCGAAGATCTGAGAGAGATTATCTCCACTTTTAACCTCAACGCTCTGCCAATCAAATTGATTCTGTTTTTTTGTGAGGGGGGCGACACCGATATCCTGGTTAACCTTGGGGAGCTGAAGGGTTAGAACATCGCTTTGAAGTTGGCTGATAGGTGTTTCAGCAAGTCGTTCAGACCGATTTGCCTCTGCTCGGTCACTGGGGCTCAGCAGGGATATGGTGCCAATTATTGTTCCAATCACTGCTAACAGAGATAGATGGTGGCGCTTTCTCCGCTTAGGAGTCAATTTGGCGGAAGCAATATTTTTGAAGTCTTGAGTTAACAATGCACACTAACTTATTGGAAGTAAAAGACGATTCTATCCTACGAGCCGACCTATTTCACATAATTTATCGACTCAATGTGTGCTTGGTAACAGTTTTCGGGTGATAATATATTTTACAAGAATCGATATTTAGGAGAATTTGTATGTCCGATGTGGATGATGCTCTAGAGATCATCAAGCGTGGTGCTGACGAGATTTTGGTAGAGGAAGAGCTGGTTGCGAAGCTGAAAAGTGGTAAACCACTGCGGATTAAGGCCGGTTTTGACCCCACAGCGCCAGATCTGCATCTGGGCCATACGGTTCTTATTAATAAGCTGCGTCAGTTTCAGGATTTGGGTCATGAGATTCTCTTCCTGATAGGTGATTTCACCGCGATGATCGGCGATCCAACCGGAAAGAGTGCGACGCGTCCACCGCTGACTCGTGACCAAGTCATTGAAAATGCACAGAGCTACGAACACCAGATCTACAAGATTCTTGACCCCGAAAAGACATTGGTGATGTTTAACTCAAGCTGGATGAATGCGATGGATTCTGCAGAGTTGATTCAACTCGCGGGCAAACATACAGTGGCGCGCATGCTTGAGCGGGATGATTTTTCCAAACGTTACAATAGTGGGCAGTCCATCTCGATTCATGAATTCCTCTATCCACTAATACAGGGTTACGACTCTGTAGCGATGAAGGCTGATATTGAGCTAGGAGGTACTGACCAGAAATTTAACCTGCTAGTTGGTCGACAGTTACAGGAGCAATACGGGCAAAAACCGCAAGTTGTACTCACCATGCCAATTCTCGAAGGATTGGATGGCGTTCAGAAGATGTCAAAGTCATTAGGCAACTATATTGGCATAGATGAACCGGCTAATGAGATGTTCGGTAAAGTGATGTCAATCTCTGATGATTTGATGTGGCGCTACTTTGAGCTGCTTAGCTTCCGACCTATGACAGAGATCGAGGGTTACAGGGAGGCGGTCGAAAAGGGTAAAAATCCCCGGGACATCAAGTTTCTCCTCGGTGAGGAGCTGGTTGATCGATTCCATGGGGCGGGTGCAGGCCAACTTGCAAAGGAGGAGTTCATTTCACGATTCCAAAAGGGGGCGATGCCTGACGAGATTAAAGAGAAGAGTGTTGCCGCAGTAGATGGTGGGATTGCTATTGGTAATCTGCTGAAAGAGGCTGGATTAGTTACATCTACATCAGAGGCGATGCGGATGATCAAACAGGGGGCGGTAAAGATTGATGGAGAGAGAATTTCCGATCCAAAAACAGTTATGCCTACGAATTCACTACATATATATCAGGTAGGAAAGCGGCGTTTTGCCAAGGTTACAGTAGCCTAAAAATGACACCCTGAATTTAATTGTAATAAAACTGAAAAAAACGATTGACTCGGGGGCCGAAATCTCTAGAATACGCCCTCCCAACACGGGGGTGCTCCTACAGAGTGGAGCGGCAACAAAGCGGTTT
>JAPHSO010000180.1 GCA_026193675.1 Gammaproteobacteria bacterium
ATCGTCGGTCTGCTCTACTGGCGTAGGGCCAGTCGAGTCGGTTTTATCTCTGGTGTTATTGTCGGTGCAACCATCTGGGCAACCACTCTGTTGTTTCCCATCTTTGAGAGAGCCGGGGTTATCGATTCAGATCTAAGGGCGCTGCTAGTATCGCCACTATCGACCACTGATAGTGCGATCTGGTCGCTGCTCTTCAACGGCATCACCTTCGTGGTGATGTCATTACTATTTCCACAAAACAGTGATGAGCAGGAGGCCGCCAATGCATGCTGCCATGAGAGCGTGGCACTGCCACGAGGAATACCTCAGGCGACATCCATTCTAGAGTTTGAAGAGCAGCTCTCAAAATTTATCGGGAGTGAGTTTGCTGAACATGAGATTGATCGGGCGCTGAGTGATCTCAGTTTGAATCGTCTATCGATTCAGCCTATCGATCTGGTTCTATTGCGAGCCCAGATTGTACGTAATCTGTCTGGACTGGTCGGTCCGGTACTGGCTCGATTGATTGTCAATGAACAGCTGCAGATTGATGTGGCGGCTAAAACAGCTATCGCTGACACCATCCGTTTTGTAGAGAGACGTCTGGAACAATCCCGTTCTGAGTTACGAGGGGTTGCCGGTGAGCTGGATGATCTCCGACGTTTTCATCGTCAGGTGCTGGATGATCTCCCGCTGGGTGTGGTGACCATCAGCCCTGAAGAGCAGATTGTGAGCTGGAACCAGAATATCGCCAGATTAACCGGTATGACTGAGGATAGTATGGTGGGTAAATCTCTCCGTGATATTGCTGAACCATGGCAAGGGTTATTAAGCTCGTTCCTTGCGAGCGATAAGATGCTCATGAGTCAACACAAGTTGAGAGTAAATAGCGATATATATACCCTTAATCTATTTAAGGCTTCGATTAGCGGCGTCTCTCAGGGGGAGGATAATCGAGGTGTTGTGGTGTTGATTGAGGACTACTCTGAGCTATTTCATCTTGAAGAGAAGCTGACCCATAGTGAGCGACTGGCATCAATCGGACGTCTGGCAACGGGTGTTGCCCATGAAATTGGTAACCCGGTTACCGGCATCGCCTGTCTGGCTCAAGATATGCAGGCAGAACCGGAAAATCGAGAATTGCATGAAAAGGGGCTGTCACAGATTCTGACTCAAATTGAGCGAATCTCTAACATTGTACAGTCGTTGATCAGCTTTAGTCATGTGGGTACGCCACGCGATCATCCGATGCAGGCGATAGCCATTAAGGGGGTAATTGATGAGTCGACCAGTCTGGTAACCTTGAGCCATATTGGCAAGCAACAGACCTATGAGAACCTCTGTAGTGACAGTATCGAGATCCTTGGAGATCATCAAAAATTACAGCAGGTCTTTGTTAACCTTCTATCCAATGCCAGTGATGCTTCGCCTAAAAATTCAAAGATTACTGTTGAGTGTACGCTCGATCATGAGTTTGCCGTTGTCTCTGTGAGCGATACAGGAAGCGGCATGGATGAGGCTCAGAAAGCGAGAATTTTTGAACCGTTCTATACCACAAAGCAGGTGGGTGAGGGGACCGGTCTTGGACTATCACTAGCGTATAATATTGTTCAGGAACATGGCGGCACCATCTCACTTAAGAGTGAACTGGGTGTTGGAAGCCGTTTTGATGTTCGATTGCCGTTGGTACAAGCGTAAATTTTAGAAGAGATTATTAATGCCTGAAATTCTCATCGTAGAAGATGAAACAATTATTCGAGACAGTCTAACCCGTCTTTTAGAACGCCATGGGTATCGAGTCACGGGTGTCGGTTCCGTCGCAGAGGCTGAAAGTGAAGGGCTCTCATCATTTGATCTGATCATTGCCGACCTGCGTCTACCCGGAGAAGATGGCTCAGCTTTAATCACCCGTGCAGCACCAGTTCCTGTATTGATTATGACCAGCTACTCTTCGGTACAGTCGGCCGTTGAAGCGATGAAAATGGGGGCGGTGGATTACATCTCTAAACCCTTTAATCACGATGAGATGGTGATATCTGTTGCCAGGATTCTGGAATCTAGTCTGTTAGAACGGCAGAATAAAATTCTTCAAAAGGAGCTATCAAAAGAGTATCCCGTTGACGGTATGGTGGGTGAGAGTACCGTAATGAAGGAGGTCTTTGAGCGTATCAGCAAGGTCGCCACAACCGATACAACAGTTTTGATATTGGGTGAGACCGGTACAGGAAAGGAGTTGGTTGCGCGGGCTCTGCATGCTCAAAGTCAGCGAAATACAAAACCATTGATTAGTGTTAACTGTGCCTCTATCGCTGAGAATCTGATTGAGTCAGAGCTGTTTGGACATGAGAAGGGGGCCTTTACCGGTGCGGCCAAAAAGCATCGAGGTCTTGTTGAGGCAGCCGATGGCGGCACGCTGTTTTTGGATGAGGTTGGTGAGCTCTCTCTGGAGGCGCAGGCTCGTCTTTTGCGGGTACTGCAAGAGGGTGAGATTCGACGTGTGGGATCTAATCAGGCAAGGCTCATTAACATCCGTTTTATTGTGGCAACGCACCGTGATCTACAGCAGCTGATTCAGGAGCAGAAGTTCCGTGAAGATCTTTTTTATCGTTTGAATGTGATGGAGATTAATCTGCCACCACTTCGTGAACGCGCTAATGACATTGTTGAACTAGCCAAACTGGTTCTTAATAAGATGGTGCAGCGAATACAGCGCCAACCATTAAGTTTCAGCAAAGAGGCAATGGCGGAGCTTTCGCGTTATCACTGGCCAGGCAATGTGCGTGAGCTTGAGAATGTTATTGAGCGTGCGGTCATCCTCTGCAATGGTGTGCAGATCGAGGCTGCTGATCTGGCACTAAAGTGTATCGATAGAACAGCGCTTGCCAATGATGCACTCGCTGACAAAGTAGAAGTGGCGAGTGAGAGCGACAAATTGTCACTCGATGATTATTTTCTCACCTTTGTGAAAAACAATCAGGGCGAGATGAATGAGACTGAGCTGGCCAAGCAATTGGGAATCAGTCGAAAGAGTTTGTGGGAACGTCGTCAACGACTCAACATTCCACGAAAGAAATAGGTAGCGGCACCAGCAACTGTGAATAGGTATGGACTCTTACAACTGCGCAAATTGTAGATACTATTGAAAAGATGGAAGTTTATAGAGCCAGTACTTTTTCAATAGACGGTCAGCAAACCTTAGCGTCTCAATGGTAACAGCACCTAGAATAATAGATTTAATGGCGGTGGTTATGATGGCCAAAATGATAAATCCAGATTGAGAGTCGTTCAGATAGAAGAGCACTGTTCCTGTGATCTGAATCACAAAATAGAGTGCTAGTAGCGCCCGATCCCAATCCGCCTCATTTATCTGAACCTGTTTTAACTGTAGATATGTCATGGCTAACGCCTCTTCTCATCGATATGTTTTATCGTTGATGTAACTATTATCTAGTTTGAGAATGAATTCTTAAATGCGGTTCACACTTTTATGATTCAGGGCGATACTGTTGTAACAGTTCAGTAGCCTCTGCCTTTGTCAGATATCGCCATGGGCGTGGTAACAGGGCAGGAACTTTAAACCGGTATTGTTGATAGACCTCTCCATGGTAACGCAGCAATCTACGCTCTTCGAAACGTGAGCCAACGATAAAGTAGAGTGTCAACATCAAAGCATTGGTGAGCATGATGGGATCGAGCTCACGGCACCAGATTAAAATTATCGCCATGGTGTACCAGGGATGGCGTACAAAGCGATGGAAATTACCGATGATAAACTGTTCTTGATCCGCCACCTGATCATTTCTTTCTCGCCATTGGCGAGTCCCCATCACTTCGGCCATGTCATAGTCACGGGCTGATAGATAAATGGCGATAATGGTGAGCAACGAGATAAGCGTGGTTATCCAGAAGAGTGGGGGAGACCAAAGCCATAACGGTTCACTACGCCAGTAGTAGCTTAATAGTAGCAGGGGAATAAGAAGAACAGTTGCTAGCGCGTTGAATGCTAATCGATAGGCGGGCATTAAAGTGGGGTAATGGTGGGCGACCCACTCTTTGAGCGGTATTGATGCAGTTAGGGAGTGGATGACAAAATAGCTACACCAGAGTGCAATGATAGTCATAATTTGTGAGTAGTCTATTGAGTTCATAACGACGATAATCGGCTTTTATGAGGCTTAACGCTATTTAAATTTTTAACTGCGAGATTTGGCGATATTAAACATATGGTAGTTAGGTTGACAGTGAGTGGTAGAGTACAGGGAGTATGGTTTAGAGCCAGCACTCGTGATGAGGCGCTTCGTCTAGCTCTGCGTGGCAGTGTCAGAAACCTTGCCGATGGTCGGGTTGAAATTGTTGTGGCTGGAGATGATGTTCAGGTGGAGAAACTAATTCAGTGGGCTCACAAGGGTCCACCCATGGCAGCAGTGACAGATGTTCAGATTGAGACGCTGTCGAACACAGCTCCATTTGAAACCTTTGAACTGATTCACTAAATATGAGGCTCATACTTGCCCCGATGGAGGGGTTGCTTGACTCCTATCTTCGCCACATTTTAACCAGCATCGGTGGATATGACTGGTGTGTGAGTGAATTTATCAGGGTGACCGATCGGCTGTTACCCTCAAGGGTTTTTTACCGCAGCGTTCCAGAACTTAGAAATGGGGGAGCTACCGCTTCAGGGGTTCCTGTTTATCTACAGTTGATGGGTAACCTGCCAACCGTTGTTGCAGATAATGGTGCGCGTGCAGCTGAGCTGGGTGCGCCGGGGGTTGATCTTAACTTTGGTTGTCCCTCGCCGACGGTTAATCGAAGTGGTGCTGGAGCCATTCTGCTTAACGAACCAGAA
>JAPHSO010000114.1 GCA_026193675.1 Gammaproteobacteria bacterium
ACGTCGCCTTTCACGGTCGCCATCAGCACCTTGCCCTTGGCTCTGCTGCCTTCGGTCTTTTCCGCCTCGATAAACGGAATGAGATGGGCTACCGCCTGCTTCATCACCCGCGCGCTTTTCACGACCTGGGGCAGAAACATCTGACCCGATCCGAAAAGGTCGCCAACGACATTCATGCCATCCATCAGCGGCCCTTCGATCACATCGACCGGGTCGCTGAACGATTTGCGCGCCTCCTCGGTATCCTCCTCCACATAGCTATCAATCCCCTTGACCAGGGCGTGTTCGATACGCTTGCCGACCGGTAATTCTCTCCAGGAAAGATCCTCTTTTCGTGCTGTCGCCGCGCCATCCCCCCGATAATTATCGGCGATGGCGAGCAGGGCGTCGGTGCCCTCATCTGATCTGTTGAGCACCACATCTTCGACCTTTTCGCGCAGCTCTTCGGGCAGATCTTCATAGACCGCCAGCATACCGGCGTTGACGATACCCATGTCCATGCCGTTTTTGATGGCGTGGTAGAGGAAGACCGAGTGGATCGCCTCGCGCACCGGGTTGTTGCCGCGGAACGAGAAGGAGACGTTGGAGACGCCGCCGGAGATCAGCGCGTGCGGCAGGTTCTGTTTGATCCAGCCGGTGGCGTTGATGAAGTCGACCGCGTAGTTGTTGTGCTCCTCGATGCCGGTGGCGACCGCGAAGATGTTGGGGTCGAAGATGATGTCCTCTGCGGGGAAGCCCACCTCGTTGACCAGGATGTTATAGGAGTTCTGGCAGATCTCGATCTTGCGCTCGTAGGTGTCGGCCTGGCCCGCCTCGTCAAAGGCCATGACGACCACGGCCGCGCCATATTTTCTGAGTAGTTTGGCGTTATGGACAAAGGCGGCCTTGCCCTCCTTCATCGAGATGGAGTTGACCACCCCCTTGCCCTGGATGCACTTGAGGCCCGCCTCGATGATCTCCCATTTGGAGGAGTCGATCATCACCGGCACCTTGGCGATATCGGGCTCGGAGGCCATCAGGTTGAGGTAGTTGACCATCGCCTCCTTGCCGTCGAGCATCGCCTCGTCCATGTTGACATCGACGATCTGCGCCCCGTCCTCGACCTGGTCGCGGCAGATGGCGAGCGCCTCGTCGAACTCGCCCTCGATAATCAGCCGCTTGAACTTGGCCGAGCCGGTGACATTGGCCCGTTCGCCGACATTGACGAACAGTGAATCGGCACCGATGTTGAGTGGCTCCAGTCCCGAGAGGCGGCACTCGACCGGGATCTCGGGGATCTGACGGGGTGAGTGCTTACTGACCATGTCGACCATAGCGCGGATGTGATCCGGGCCGGTGCCGCAGCAGCCGCCGATGATGTTGAGGAAGCCTTCGCTGGCCCAGTCGGCCAGCTCGACCGCCATCGCCTCGGGGGATTCGTCGTAGCCGCCAAACTCGTTGGGGAGGCCGGCGTTGGGGTGGGCCGAGACGAAGCAGTCGGCGATGCGCGACAGCTCCTCGACATACTGGCGCAGCTCCAGCGCACCGAGGGCGCAGTTGAGGCCGAAGGAGATGGGCTTTACGTGGCGTAGCGAGTTGTAGAAGGCCTCGGTCACCTGGCCGGTGAGGGTCCGCCCCGATGCATCGGTGATGGTGCCGGAGATCATCACCGGCAGGCGCACGTTGTGCTCCTCGAAATAGGTCTCGACCGCAAAGATGGCCGCCTTGGCGTTGAGGGTGTCGAAGATGGTCTCGATCATCAGGATATCGGCACCGCCGTCGACCAGGCCGTTGATCGACTCCATGTAGGATTCGACCAGGGTGTCAAAGGTGATGGCACGGAAGCCGGGATTGTTCACATCGGGCGAGATGGAGGCGGTGCGATCTGTGGGGCCGAGGACGCCGGCGACAAAGCGTGGCTTATCCGGATTATTCGCTTCGGCCTCATCACAGGCTGCACGGGCGATGCTCGCCGCCTCTTTATTGATCTCGTAGACATACTCTTCAAGACCGTAGTTGTGCATCGCCACACGGGTGGCGTTGAAGGTGTTGGTCTCCAGGATGTCGGAGCCGGCATCAAGATAGGAGTGGTGGATCTCTTTAATGATCTGCGGTTGGGTCAGGCAGAGCAGGTCGTTAGCCCCTTTAAGGTCGGATGGCCAGTCGGCAAAACGCTCGCCGCGATAGTCGGCCTCTTCGAGCTTATAGCCCTGAATCATGGTGCCGGTGGCGCCATCAAGGAACAGGATGCGATCGTTAAGGGCGTCGACAAGTTTGGCGCTATTGGCGCCGGTGTATTGCTGGGTCATAGACTCTTTTCGGGCTAACTGAATGATAAGCCGGCGATTTTATCATGAGTCTTCTGTAGCTGCTCACCATCAGCAGTTGTCCCTGCCGTTAATGTGGCTGATTTTTCTTGGAGTTCTGCTATCTTTGATTTAGGAGTTTAGTTTTGGGGTGGGTCGGATTTGATATGGATGACATGAGTAGTGATACTGCGGTGCAGGAAAGCACTTTAGATAAGACCAGTTACGACCACATCGATATTCTTGATGAGCTCGGTGGCAAGATGTCGCCATCAAAAAAACTCGAATATATCCATACACTGCTCCATAAAAAGTACGATTTTATTGACCGTGTATCGGTTACGCTTTACGACCCGCCCACCGATATCCTTAAGACCTATCTGCAGTATCCAAATGCTGATCTGCCGATGCAGTTTTATCAGGCAAAGTTATCAGAGTGTTATTCGTTGCAGCAGATCGCGGGGCGTAAACAGCCACGGGTGGTGCAGGATATGGATGTTTTCCGTCAAAGCGATCAGCAACACAGTAAGAAGATTCTGGAGAAGGGCTTTCGTGCCAGTTACACCAAGCCGATTTTTATTGAGG
>JAPHSO010000072.1 GCA_026193675.1 Gammaproteobacteria bacterium
ATCGGTACGGTCGCCGGTCCGCACCCTTATCCTGCAATGGTGCGCGATTTCCAGGCGGTTATCGGCACTGAGGCCCGCGAACAGATTCTTGAGCAGGAGGGGAGGCTGCCCGATGCGCTAGTCGCATGTGTCGGTGGCGGCTCCAATGCCATTGGCCTGTTCTATCCATTCCTCACCGATGATGAGGTCGCTATTTATGGCGTAGAGGCGGCGGGTGATGGTCTGGAAAGTGGTCGTCATGCCGCACCGTTATGCGCCGGACAGCCGGGGGTTCTCCACGGTAACCGCACCTACTTGATGGAAGACAAAGATGGTCAGATTATTGAAACCCATTCGGTCTCTGCGGGTCTCGACTATCCTGGGGTCGGTCCTGAGCACGCCTGGCTAAAGGATAGTGGTCGTGCCAACTATGTGGCCGTTACAGATGATGAAGCGCTTGCCGCATTCCATGATCTGACTCGTATTGAGGGAATTATTCCCGCTCTGGAGTCGAGCCATGCACTGGCCTATGCTACAAAGCTGGCTCCAACGATGAGCAAGGACCAGGTGATTATTGTTAATCTGTCAGGACGGGGTGATAAAGATATCCACACCGTTGCTGGAATTGAGGGGATCGAGGTATGAGTCGCATCCAGAAACGATTTGAAAACCTGAAATCTGCTGGCAAAACAGCACTGATACCTTTTATTACCGCAGGTGACCCAAATCCTGAAGTGACCGTTCCTGTGATGCATGCAATGGTTGAGGCGGGTGCCGATATTATTGAGCTGGGCGTACCTTTCTCTGATCCGATGGCCGATGGGCCAACCATTCAGAAGGCGAGTGAACGTGCGCTAGAGCATCATGTCTCGTTAAGCTCTGTGATGGAGATGGTTAAAACATTCAGAGAGACCGATAGTGAAACGCCCGTGGTGCTGATGGGATACCTCAATCCGATAGAGGTTATGGGCTATGAGAACTTTGCCGAAAGGGCCTCTAGTGCAGGTGTTGATGGGATTCTGACGGTTGATCTGCCTCCTGAGGAGGCGGTAGATGTGATTCCTGTCTTCAAGAAGCACAATCTCGATCCCACCTTCCTTATCTCACCGACCACCGATAAGCAACGTATTGAGAAGATCGCTGCGCAGGCGAGTGGCTGGCTCTATTATGTCTCTGTTAAGGGGATAACCGGCTCTGCAGAGCTGGATACTGTTGAAGTTGCTAAGAGAGTTGATACCATAAGGGGCATCACTTCACTGCCTATTGGTGTTGGGTTTGGGATTAAGGATGGTGATTCTGCTGCACGTGTTGCCAAGATCGCAGATGCGGTTGTGGTCGGTAGTGCCCTGGTGAATCGGATCGCCGATAATCGGCTGTCACCTGAAAAACTGCCCCAGATTGCGGCTGATTTTGTTGCGGAGCTGCGTCAGGCCATCGATCAGGTGTAGAATAGCCTTTATTGGAAAACACTATCGAAGCGTTAAACCTAAGAGAGAATTGAGCTAAATATGAGCTGGTTACAGAAGTTTCTCCCCACCCAGATTCGTACTGAGGGTGGAGCTAAAAAAAATGTCCCTGAAGGGCTTTGGGCCAAGTGTCAGGGCTGTGGTTCAGTCCTCTATAAAGCTGAGCTTGAGCGCAATCAGGACGTCTGCCCCAAGTGTAGCCACCACATGCGTATCGGTGCTCGCAAAAGACTGGAGCACTTTCTTGATGCAGAGCCCCGTATTGAGATTGGTGAGAGTCTGAACCCTGTCGATAGACTCAAGTTCAAGGACTCCAAGCGTTACAAAGATCGTATCGTTCAGGCCCAGAAAAACACTGATGAGAAAGATGCCCTCATTGCGATGATGGGACAGGTGAAGGGACTTCCTCTGGTGGCGACAGCCTTTGAGTTCCGTTTTATGGGTGGCTCGATGGGCTCGGTCGTTGGAGAGAAATTTGTACGTGCTGCCGATTATGCGATTGAACATAATCTTCCTCTGATCTGTTTCTCAGCAAGTGGTGGTGCACGCATGCAGGAGGCACTCTTCTCACTGATGCAGATGTCTAAGACGTCGGCTGCGCTGGCACGTCTGAATGAGAAGGGGCTGCCCTTTATCTCAGTACTCACAGATCCTACGATGGGTGGTGTCTCAGCAAGTCTGGCGATGCTCGGTGATATCAATATTGGTGAACCCAATGCCCTGATCGGTTTTGCCGGTCCCCGGGTTATTGAGCAAACTGTGAGAGAGACCCTGCCTGAAGGGTTCCAGCGCAGTGAGTTTTTAATCGAGAAGGGGGCAATCGACATGATTGTTGACCGTCGTGAAATGCGTAATAAGGTTGCATCACTATTGAGTATGCTCACAGGGCGCCCTCCAATCAATTAAACAGGTTTAAATGCGTTTCTCTACGCTTGAACAGTGGTTGCACTGGCAGGAGGGACTCCACCCCAAGTCGATCGATCTTGGGTTGGAGCGTCCCGGCGAGCTTCTTAAGCGGTTAAAGCTCAACACCCCAAAGCACCTGACGATCACTGTTGCCGGAACCAACGGCAAAGGTTCAACTGTAGCTCTTCTAGAGTCTATTCTGATTGCAGCCGGCTATGGTGTCGGCTCATACACCTCCCCGCATCTGCTTAAATACAATGAACGGATTAAGATCAATGGCCTGCCGGTAGCCGATGATCTTATTTGCGATGCCTTTGATGAGTTGGATCAGGCGCGAAAAGAGCTCTCCTTAACCTATTTTGAGTTTGGTACCCTCGCCGCATTCTCCATTTTCCAGAAGCAGGAGGTGGATGTTGCTCTGTTAGAGGTTGGTCTGGGAGGACGGCTTGATGCGGTGAATCTGCTTGATGCTGATCTCGCGATCATTACCGCAATCGATATTGATCACTCCGCTTGGCTCGGTACAAATCGTGAAGCGATCGCCATAGAGAAGGCGGGCATCATGCGTAAGGCAATACCGGTTATCTGTAGTGATCCCATGCCGCCTCAATCTTTAATCGACTATGCAGAGGAGATTGGGGCAGAGCTGGAACTGCTTGGTGTGGACTTTAGTTATGAGATCGCCCCTGATGGGAGCTGGACACTAAAGCATGGTGAACAGGTTATCGAGAAACTGTTCAGGCCCAATCTAGCAGGCCTAATGCAGTACCAGAACAGTTGCGGGGCCATTGCGGGCCTTCAAGCTCTTGGTAACAGGGTTAATATCAGTGTTACGGATATCCAGAGTGGGCTTCAGCAGGCCTCACTACCAGGGCGTTTTCAGAAATTATCTGATGACCCGGTCGTTATTGTCGACGTGGCTCATAATCCCCAATCGGCAACTATACTGGCAGAAAATCTGAACAACCTACCCTGTAGTGGCAAAAGATATGCGGTGGTGGCGATGCTAACGGATAAGGATCAACCTGAAACTCTGAAGCCGTTGGCGGGTCTGTTTGAGCGATGGATGGTTGCCGGTCTAAATGTTGAGAGAGGCGATAATGGGGATAGTCTCGCATCGGCTATTGATGCTGAGCTATCTGAAGCGCTGGAGCGCTTCAATTCTGTTGAGAGCGCTTATCGAAGGGCATGTGAGTTGGCGACAATAGGTGATCAGATTATCGTTTTTGGATCGTTCTTTACCGTTTCAGACATTTTGGGGTTAGAATCACTTCAGTTGGAGAGGAAAGCTAATTGAATCAACAGTTAAAACAGCGAGTAATTGGTGCAATTGTACTGATTTCGGCAGCAGTCATTTTTATCCCGGCCCTTCTGGATGGAAGTCATAAGAATGTTTCGCCACTACAAGAGCGCCAGACTCCGCAAAAACCAAATTTCTACTTTGAAGATATCAAACTGCCAAAATCTGTCGATGCGGTGAAAACACCGTCACGCATTATTGAAGATAAGCGAGATGTTTCAAAGCTAAAACCGCTCGTTAAGCCAAGTGTAGAGAGTAAGGCTAATGATGAGACTCCAAAGAGCATTATTAGACCTGATAAAGTGTCAGTTAATCCCAATTCACCATCTGCCTGGGTGGTTCAGATTGCCAGTCTGACAAACTCCGAGCGGGCGTTGGAGCTAAGAGACAAGCTGAAAAAGCTTGGTTTCAGTGCTTTTGTGGAGGAGATCCCCAAAGATGGTAAAAAGTTCTATCGGGTCAGAGTTGGCCCAGAGCTTAAGCAGGCTGAAGCCGAGGCGCTTCAGCAGCGGATTAAGAAGAAAATGAAGTTGGAAGGAAATGTCCTGCGTTACCATCCACTATAGATTTTTTTGAATTTAATTCGACCAGACTCGAACGATTTCGGTAAAATAGAGCAGAGCAATTGATACGAATCCTATGGAAGCTATAGAAATATCCTTTAACTGGCTCGACTATGCCATTTTGGCCATAATCGCCATCTCTGTCCTTATCAGTATTATTCGCGGTTTTACTAAAGAGGCGCTCTCTCTTGCCGGCTGGATTGTTGCTGCCTGGGTTGCGCTGACATTCTCTGAAAAGGCTGAGCCACTGCTTAGGGACTATATTGAAATTCCATCAATTCGGCTGTTGGTTGCATTCGTTGCTCTGTTCATCGTCACTCTATTTCTTGCGGCATTTGTGAACTATCTGATATCTCAAGTTGTTAAAAAAACCGGCCTTAGTGGTACGGATCGGATGATAGGTATCTTTTTTGGTATTGCCCGCGGGATCGTGATTGTAGCTGTATTGGTGATGGTTGGCGGTATGACCCCATTGCCACAGGATCCATGGTGGGGAGATTCCCAACTTATCCACTATTTTGAGACTATTGCTCAATATATTAGTCAGTATTTACCCGACGATTTTGTGGCCAAACTTCGCTACAGTTAATCCTCTCTAAACTCAACTCTCTTCAGGAGCATAATTTATGTGCGGCATTATCGGTATGGTTGGCAAAAGCTGTGTCAATCAGGCGATCTATGATGGTTTGACCGTTCTCCAACATCGTGGCCAGGATGCTGCAGGAATCATGACCTGTGATGAGGAGCGTTTTTATCTGCGCAAGGATAATGGGTTGGTTAAGGATGTCTTCCGAACTCGCCATATGTTGAGCCTGTTGGGTAATATGGGGATCGGCCATGTGCGTTATCCTACTGCAGGCTCATCTTCATCTGCTGATGCTCAGCCGTTTTATGTCAACTCTCCCTACGGTATTGCTCTGGCTCACAATGGCAATTTGACCAATGCAGTTGAGCTTAAAGATGAGCTGTTTCGCAGTGATCGACGCCATATCAATACCACTTCAGATTCTGAAATACTGCTCAATATTTTTGCCCATGAGCTGCATGAGAATGGGGCGCTTGAACTTGAAAACGATAATATTTTTGATGCCGTAGCCCGGGTGCATAAACGTTGTAGTGGTGGTTATGCAGTCGTCTCGTTGATTATTGGACGGGGTATTGTCGCCTTTCGTGATGCATTTGGTATTCGTCCATTGATGATCGGCGTTCGCAAAACTGATAAGGGAGATGAGTATATGGTCGCCTCTGAGAGTGTGGCGATTGATGTACTTGGCTTTGAGCGTCTGCGTGATGTAGAACCCGGTGAGGCTATTTTTATCAACAGTGACGGTGAGCTATTCTCGCGACAGTGTGCAGAAAATCCCACCTATGCGCCATGTATCTTTGAATTTGTCTATTTTGCCCGTCCCGATTCGATTATTGATGGACTCTCGGTCTATAAATCTCGTATGAGAATGGGCGAGAAGCTGGCCGACAAGATCATGCGGGTGCTTCCCGAGCACGATATTGATGTGGTTATCCCTATTCCGGATACCAGTCGAACTTCAGCTATGCAGTTGGCCTATAAGCTGGGTGTGCCGTATCGAGAGGGTTTTATCAAGAACCGTTACATCGGACGCACCTTTATCATGCCGGGGCAGCAGCAGCGCAAGAAGTCGGTGCACCAGAAGCTCAATGCGATTGATCTTGAGTTCCGGAACAAGACGGTTCTGCTTGTTGATGACTCGATTGTCAGGGGGACCACATCCCAGCAGATAATTCAGATGGCTAGAGATGCCGGTGCCAAACAGGTCTATTTTGCTTCAGCAGCGCCACCGGTTCGTTTTCCCAACGTCTACGGTATCGATATGCCATCGTCCAAGGAGCTGATCGCCTTTGGTCGGGATGAGGATGAGATTAATCGTGAAATTGGTTCTGACAGGCTCTTCTACCAGGATCTGGAAGATCTGATCCAGTCGGTGCTTCACAAGAATGTACCCGATGTAGAGCAATTTGAGTCCTCGGTATTTAATGGTGAATATGTCACTGGTGATGTAACTGTCGATTATTTGAAGCATATCGAAGGGGTACGTAACGATAGTGCCAAGTCGAATAAGGAGCAGCCCAAGAGCGTGATCGATATGCATAATGAGAGTGCATAATCTATTGAGATAGGGGTTTGACAACAGCATGCCGCTGCAATAACCTCTATCTATCGCGCCGATTTGATTCAGCTTGCTGGCGCATTATAAATATGGCTAAAGCGAGGAGATAGAGAGACCTGCTTTGACCTGATTTTAATAAAAGGTGAGCAGGTTTTTTCGTTTTAAGAGCCTAAAATTAGGGCCTCAGGAGAGAGAGATGCACGATTGGTCAGAGTATGAGTTAGAGACGATTGCCGTCAGAGCAGGGCAACATCGTACTAACGAAGGTGAGCAGAGTGAGCCAATATTTCCAACATCAAGCTTTACCTTTGCTTCTGCAGCTGAAGCTGCAGCACGATTCTCAGGTGCAGAACCGGGAAATATCTATTCACGTTTCACCAATCCAACAGTTAGAACCTTTGAGGAGCGCTTGGCCGCGCTTGAAGGGGGAGAGCGTTGTGTTGCGACAAGCTCAGGGATGGCTGCCATCCTGTCGACCTGTATGGGGCTACTTAAGGCGGGAGATCATGTTGTCTCATCACGCTCAATATTTGGCACGACGACTATTCTGTTTAATAACTTTTTTGCTAAGTTTGAGGTGGAGACCGATTTTGTTGGACTCTCCGATTATGAGGCGTGGGAGGCAGCGATTCGTCCTGAGACGAAATTGTTGTTTTTGGAGACCCCATCTAATCCGATGACTGAAATTGCGGATATTAGAAGATTGGCTGATCTCGCCCACCGTCATGATGCACTGCTGGTTGTCGATAATTGCTTTTGCACACCTGCACTGCAGAGGCCGCTCGATCTTGGCGCTGATCTGATTATTCACTCAGCTACCAAGTATCTAGATGGACAGGGCCGAGCGATTGGCGGTGCTGTTGTTGGTGGTGGTGAAGCTATTGAAGCTGTATATAGTTTCCTGCGTAGTGCTGGACCTACAATGAGTCCATTTAATGGTTGGATCTTTCTGAAAGGTTTGGAGACTCTGAGTCTGAGAATGGAGCGTCACTGTGACAATGCCCTTAAACTGGCTCAGTGGCTGGAGGCTCAACCAAATGTCGAAACAGTCTTCTATCCGGGATTAGCTAGCCACCCTCAGCATGAGCTGGCAAAGCGTCAACAGAGTGGTTTTGGCGGGCTTCTCTCATTTGTGGTGAAGGGGGGGAAAGAGGCGGCGTGGCGTGTGATTGATGGCACTCAGTTTATCTCCATTACCGCCAATCTGGGGGATACCAAATCGACCATCACCCACCCTGCAACCACCACTCACGGTCGTTTAAGTGATGAGCAGAAGCTTGAGGCGGGTATCGTTGATGGGTTGGTACGTGTCTCGGCCGGTCTGGAGAATATCGATGACATCATCGCCGATCTTAAACGTGGGCTGGGATAGTTGTTGAGTTAATTTACCGGGTACAGCTATCGGGTGAGTAGGGGGCTAATCGAGCCCCGACTCATCCCCATAGTCGATTGTGATCTCTTCGCCTTTGCAGATCTTTCTAATGGCATAGAGCTTCAGTCCATCGAATTCAGAGCATGGTGACTTGTGATGATTGATATAACGCAAAAGATTCTTACCGTTACAACCGATCCACTCTCCCTCTTCCTCTTCAACCCACAGTACATGCATACCATTCTTCTTGGTCTTTGGGCCATGATAGGAGCCCATGTAGGTTCCCTTCTTAATATCAACCTTTGCAAACAGGCCCTTGCCATGAAGGGACGACTCTTTTGCCTCAAACAGCTTCTTTAGTGATTTGTTATCTTTCATCAATATCCCTTCATCCATTGTGTTCGTTGAATATTCTAACGGGTAATGCTGTTAAAATAAAAACATGAATCGTATCTATCCATCAAATTCATCTTTTACTCCATTACGGTGTTATTTTCGTGCTCGAATGGTCACATATGATCTATATGCTCACATTCTCCGCGCGAAAATGCCATGTTCTGAAACAAAATCCAAACTTGCTGAACAGATACGATGAATTTATTTGAACAAATTGAGGCAGCACTTTATGAGAAAGAGCTGCACCAGAAGGTGGCTCTTACCTATCGACTATTTTTTGATTGGCGAGATGGCATACTTCAAATAGAGCATGACCATCCTGTTAAAGCGATAGGTGAGCCAGGGAGACCCAACAGACCTGAACTGGTTCTTCCAAAAAATCTGTTGCGACGTAAGGTGACATCTACAGAGGGGCGGGCGGTTCTGATTCATGCACTAACTCATATTGAGTTCAATGCTATCAATCTTGCTCTTGATGCCGCATATCGTTTTCGAAATCTACCCGATGAGTTTTATGGTGACTGGCTAACCATTGCCAAAGAAGAGGCGTATCACTTTTCTCTTCTCAGAGCTCATCTGCAGCAGTATGGTCATGACTATGGCGATTATCCGGCACACAATGGTCTTTGGGAGATGGCCCAAAATACTGCAGATGATGTGATGGTTCGCATGGCACTGGTGCCGAGATGTCTGGAGGCGAGAGGCCTTGATGTTACTCCTGGAATCCAGAAGAAGCTGGTAGAGAATGGTGATTCCAATGCAGCAACCCTGCTCGATGTGATCTTTCGAGATGAAGTGGGACATGTGGCTATTGGCAACCGCTGGTTTAGAACAGTCTGTGAGCAGAGAGGTGTCAATGCTGAGCAAACCTACCTGGAGCTATTACATCAGCACAAGGGTGCGCAACCACGTCCCCCTTTTCACCACGATGCACGTATAGAGGCAGGATTTAGTGAGTCGGAACTCAAGTATTTAGAGAGTGCGTTTTAGAAGATGATGTTAATACAAAGAATATTGTTGCTACTGACTTTAGTGGTAGCTGTCTCGGTACATGCTGGGGAGTTGATTAGCAGTTCTATGGTCAAATATCAGGTTTTAGAGCCAAATATTGAGCCATATGTTACTCGGATGATAGTGACTAATTCGCACCTGCGCATGGATGATGATCGAGATGATGGAAATTATTTGATCTTTTTTCGAGATGGTCGCTCCATCGAAAGTGTGAATCACGAGGAGCGGTCAATCTTTGTCATCAAAGCGAAGGAAGTTTCGATCAAAGCACCATTCAAACTTCAACGAGAGACCCAGGAGATTCTGTTGTCGGATGCTC
>JAPHSO010000268.1 GCA_026193675.1 Gammaproteobacteria bacterium
GACATTTTTTCGCTCGGTACATTGCTGAATCTGCCTGTTTAAGTAACGTTTCACTATCTTTGGCGTCGGTGGGGTAGATTGAACCGCCAATACTGCAACCGATTTCGATACTGTGCTCAAGTATCTCAAAAGGTTTTGCTATTGAGGCAATAATCTTTTGTGCAATTAATGCCATATCATCAGGGCCAGAGACCTTCTGGAGGATAATCGTAAATTCGTCGCCTCCCATACGGGCGACGGTATCATTGGAACGGGTCTCATTAAGAAGTCGCGTAGTAACAGCTTTGAGAAGTTCATCACCGATATCATGTCCCAGGCTATCGTTAACCTGCTTGAACAGATTCAGATCGATAAATAGTAGCCCCACCTTCTGTTTGTCGCGATGGGCGCTATGAATCGCCTGCTGCAGGCGATCAGAAAACAGAGAGCGGTTGGGAAGATCTGTTAGCGGATCATGCAGCGCCAGATGTTTAATCTTCTCTTCAGCTGCCCGTTTCTCGGTGATATCTTCCTGAATCGAGATAAAGTGAGTGATGATCCCATTGTTGTCGGTCAGATTGGTGATGGTCTGCTGTGCAGTATAAAGAGTGCCATCTTTACGCCGGTTTACTATCTCACGAGAATAACGCTCGCCAGCAAGCAGGCTCTGCCACAGCTTTTTGTAATAGATCGTATCCATCACCCCAGATTTAAGGAATGATGGTTGTTGACCAATGGACTCCTTGGCGCTGTAGCCGGTGAGCCTTTCATAAGCGCCGTTAACACGTTCAATAGTCCCGTTTCGATCAGTAATGAATATGGCATTGCCGGCATTTTCTAGAGCGGTTGATTGAAGACGTAACTGCTCCTGAGTTTTTGCCGTATCCAGTACAATCTGAATTTGATCCGATATCTCATTGAGATGCCTGATCACATTGAAATCATCAAATATGGTTGGATTTGATGAGTAGAGCACCATCGTTCCATAGATACCCCTGTGGATATGAAGTGGGATGGCCAACGTGCTGTGCAGATTATTTTCAATTGCGGCATCACGCCATGCAGCAAACTTCGGATCATCTGATTTAATCAGCGCCATCTCTTCAGTACGAATAGAGGTGCCCGATGGCCCCTTACCTAGAGGGGAGTCATCCCAACGTACACCGATACGTTTTAACTCATTGCCATAGCTCTGTGCCTCACCCACCATGGTGTTGATCTGAATTGAACCATCACTGATCTTCTCACCAACCCAAACAAGCTGTAGAGCAAACAGTGAGATCAGGTGGTTACATATCGATACGAAAATATCATTAATTGGAGCCTCTTCGAGTATCTGACTGTTAACTTCGGTACGCAGACGCTCAATCGATTCACTACGAATTTTTTCAGTGATGTCGACCGCATAGACGGCGAGTCGGTTTACCTCATTATGATTATCGAAGATGGGGTAGATTGTGGTTTTAAACCTAAATCCCTGTCGTGAGTCCTCAAATACGATAGGCTCATGGCTATCTATAACTTGCTGCACCATTTTTTTATGATAGTCGGAGACCTCTTTAGGGAAAAGATCAAAGATATTGATACCGATGAGTTCAGAGGGTGTCTTACCTAAACGCTGTGCATGGATGTCATTTACAGCAAGAACAGTTCCATCAACGCTCATCAATAGTGCCGACTCAGTGGGCGCATTGAGCAGGGTACGAATATTGTTTTCACTGATCCGAATCTGCTCTTCTGACTCGATTCTATGGGTCACATCGGTCAGGTTAAGTAGCAGACCGTTGGTATCATTCCAGGCATCCTTAACGGGGTGCAGGCTCCAGTCCCAATAGGTGACACCTTGTTCAGGTTGACCCTCATATTCGAAGCCCTTGGCGTAAGCGTGGTAGGCCTCTCCACTCTTTACCACTTGCTGGAAAATGGTCTCATTCTCACTATTGGGGTATAGCGCAAAGTGGTTTTTGCCTGGAAAATAATCTATAGATCGATTTCCAGATTCGGCATAGGCCTGATTAACCTTAATATAATTAAATTCAGGGTCAAGGTAGGCGATGGGGCTGCTGATATTATCGAATATCAACTCTAGCCGGTTATGGGTTGCCTGTGACTCTGCCTGAGCAACAGTTAAAGCATCTCTGTCCTTTTTTCCGGCGACAAGGTATTTGATGCGGTGGAGCAGAATAGTCCAATTGATCGGCTTGGTAATATACTCATCAGCGCCAACCTCAAAAGCACGATTAACCGATTTCTCATCATCCAGTGATGTGAGCATAATGAGCGGCAGATCTGAACCATCTGGTTGTTGCTTTATCTTTTGGCAGGCCTCAAAGCCATCCATCGCAGGCATGACAGCATCCATAACGATAAGGTTTGGTTGCTCTCTGTCAAAGAGTGACAGGGCCTCTTTACCATCTCTTGCCTTGATGACCCGGTATCCACATTCGGTCAAAATCTTCTCGGCGATACCGAGCATAGACTCTTGATCGTCTACAACAAGAATTCGAGCAGGATTGTCAGTTTGTCGCTTCATAGCTGTACGAGAGTTTTTACCTATTCTTACTACCTAATTTCAGTATAGGAAATTTCGTACGTTCAGACTATATCTAAGAAGGATTGACCGGTATCTTTAAAGTGGTACAAAAAAAGGGAGCCGGAGGCTCCCTTTTTATTGAATGGATTTGTTTAACTGGCTTTCGCAGCCTGGTTCTCAAACCACTTAGCAGCTTCCTCGTCCCAATCATCAGAACGGAAGTAAGGATTCGAACGTGGGCTCGAAATCATATTGGCATCAATCTCAACACCAATTCCCTCAAGGAAGTTAACCAGACCGATACGCTCGATCATCTCACCAGTACGCTCGTGCTCCAGTGCATTCTCAGCAAAGAAGTCGATCACCTCACCGGCCAGC
>JAPHSO010000056.1 GCA_026193675.1 Gammaproteobacteria bacterium
AGATAACTGCAAAAAATTACCACAGAAGGATTTAATATCATGCTAAGACGCTTTAATCTCATCGCTGCTGCCACTGTACTGCTACTCTCAACTCAGCTGGCTGTTGCCGACGAAACCAAAAAAGATCGCTACTCCATCGGTGTGACATCATCTGAGGTGAGTAATGATGAGGCGGGCGCCATCAGTATCGGCACCCCTTTTTATAACGATCTATTTCAGGTGAAGTTTTCTCTGGTTCAGGCCTACAAAGATGGGCTGAAATCAGGCACCCATGCCTGGTACGGCTATCAAATCTACAATCTTGGCGTCGCATTTAATCTGCGCGAGGTTCCCGGCCTGATGCGGGTCTACGCTGAGGGTGGCCTCAACTACATCAACACCAGCGCCTCTCTCTCGACAGCCAGCGCCAAAGTGGGCCGTTATGGTCTGGTTGGAGCTGAGCTCTATCTCAATCCCAATTCATGGCTCAACTGCTGCAGCGCCTATGTAGAGTTTGGCAGTACCGGCAAAGGGGTAAAGGCGGATCAACTTGATGGCAATCCAACCATCGGTCACGGTTTTGTCTCGACCGTAGGTCTTAGATACTACTTCTAGCTCTTGGTTTAACCGGGGGGAGTACCAGCTCTCCCCCGCCATTGAGCTACAAAAATCACCAGCTTCCGTTCAGAGAGAGCCCTACCACACCGCTCTGGGGGTCTGAGAGTAGTCCCACCATCACCCCTTTTTTCTGTGGCGTGACAAAATAGTGATTCACACCGATAGCGAGTAGCGCACCGGCAGCCACGTCACGGGGATAATGTGCATCAGCCTCTATACGGCTCCAACCGACAAAACTTGCTGCGATGTAGGCGGGAATGCCATATTTAAGGCCGTAGCGTTTATGGAGAAAGCTGGCACCCGAAAAAGAGGCGGAGGTATGCCCTGACGGAAAAGAGAGGCCGCCACCATTAGGCCGCGTCTTATCAAGACCATGTTTCAGTGCCTGAGTGGCCACCATGGTTACAGCAAACGATTTGGTGAACTGATAGAAGCCCTCATCGTCATCACTAAAATAACTTACCCCCCAGGCGGTCAAAGGAAGGGCGATTTGCACCAGATCCCCTGCCCGTTCAATGCTCTCAGTCGCAACAACCTTCTGACTCAGAAGAGCGCTGCAACTCAATGTAATTGTTAGTAATAATGTTGATATTGTTCTATTAAATGGCATAAGGACTCCTCTGTTTCCACCATTTTACACTAACTAAAAGTAATGCCATTTAAGAAATTGCTTATTACCTATCATCTGCCCAGCATGATAATCTGCGCACCTCGATTTTCCGAGTAAAAGTAACCCAAAGAGCGCAATATGGAAGAGATCCTAGAAATTCGTGATGGCTGTACCACTCCTGAGCAACTGCTAAAGAGTCTGGCATTCTCCCGCTATCTGAAAATCTATAAGAATGAATTTATCGATGAGATGAGTCAGCGCACCGGAAAACTCCAGAGTGAGGCGCAGCAGCGCATCAAGTTTGTCCGCGATATATCGGCCCGAGACTATCTGCATATTCTTGAGAGAGGCCTGTCACCCGCTCACAACATTTCAGACCATGAAAAGGCACTGGTTCGCTTCTTTGATGGTGGTTTTCACCACTTTCGTGGCGGCAACGGCTACTCACGTCTCATTCGCCTGCAAAATGATGTTGTCTCTACCGGCGATGAGACCCCTGATACTGTTAAAGAGAAGGTGACCGATAAGGCACAGAGTCTTTCGGATCTGATACTAAAAACCCGCCGTGAAATCCTTAAAAATGTCCATATGGATCAGGGTGTTCGTCGTACCCATGGGATGGACGCCTCCCCCAATGTGACCGCTGGTGAGATTTCTGGCCACTACCTGAATCTCCCTTCTGACTACTATGCCCTCGCATCGGTACCGCTCACCATCTCGGCCGACATTCAGACCGGCGTCGACTACTCGACCCCATCAAACAAGCGTGCCTACCCCTTCTATGAACTGGACCATAACCCGTTCAAAGAGGGCGAGTTTGAACCTGAGCAGTGGGTATCAGTTCCACTGCAGATCGGCACCGCACTCATCATCTGTTATATCCACAAATCACGTGGCTGTATTGAGATGGAACCCGGTATCCTCAACCTCTTCCCATTTGCCGATGTCAACGAAATCCGTGATGGACGTCGCCCGGAAGGGATCTTCCTTTTCGGCGATCCCAATAGCCAGATGGAAGATCTCGGCTACTACTGGGATGCAGAGAATAAGACTCTTATTGGTCTGGTTCCAAATCTTGATGAGCTCAAATATTTTGGCTACTGCAAAAAGCCGATGCTCACCCTGCACAATGTGCTGGCAACCCTGAATGGAGAGATTCCGCTGCACTGCGGTTGTACACGCTATGCAATGCACTTTGATGAACAGGGCGAACCCTATATTGCCGATATGTACATCAAGGCCGACGATATGGGCCGACTCACCCTCGAAGAGGATAGCGATGGTGTAACCCGCCCCATCTTCTATGGCACCGAAACCGGCGCATTCGCCTGTCTCGATGGATTCAGTGAGCAGGCCAAACAGCAGATGCTGGGTCGTGAAGTGGGTTACAACAAAGAGACCGGCTCTAACGCACGCCAAATCGTACCCGTCTCTCAAGATGATGAGGTGCTTAACGGCGATCTCCTCGATATCCTGCTCTATATGAATAACTACACCATCATCGAGCAGGGTTCACCCACTGTCGATACCGATATGGGCGTTGATGCGGCTATCGAACACCTGCGTCTTGGTGAGCGTGTTGCTGCCGGTAGCACTCAAACCCACCGGGGCAGCAAAGAGAGCAGCTACTGGGCCAATCCCTTTCCACTGCTGATGGAGCCTGACGGTACCATTATCCATCCTGAACTCTACGAACAGTATTCGAAGAATGAGGCGAATCTGATTGATTCAATTAGCGATCTGGTGCGACGTGATGAGTTTCATATCGGCGTGGCACACAGCCAGCTGATGGCCGGGGCCTACAAAGATAATAGCGATGACGACATCAGTCGTTGTGGCTACACCAATCGCGAACAGGTTGAGCAGGAGGGTCCTGTTCGCCTTGCCGAAGATCTGATCGACATGATCAAGAGTGTGGCGGTAAAAAAACGTCAACAGCAGGGCGAGCAGGTTAATGAAGTGAGTATCACTGTAGCGCTGGTTGGCGATAGCCGTACCGGTAAGTCGGAGACTGCTGAGAAGATGGAAGGCGTTCTTGGACTGCAATCGGTCTAACGGCTAAATCTGATTGAATTTCCCCATCACAAGGGGAGCAAGCGTAGCTATCCCGGATGTCACCTATCTTAGACATCCGGGATAGGCGTAGTACAATTCAGCCATGTCCAAAAAACTGATAACTCACCTCTGTGTGCTCACCCTGCTCTGTATCAGCCACAGTGCCGTTGGTGCGACAGCCGATGAGTGTGAAATCAAACCATTCCCTGCAATCAATTCTCAGGAGCTGAACAAGCGCAATACACCTCTGGCTGATGATGAGGCATTAATGAGTGCTGACCAGATGAGCCGTGAGGGTGAGGTCATCACCCTTCAAGGGGATGCCCGGTTAATCAGCAATCAACAACGTATCTCTGCTGATGAGCTGATCTACGATCAGCCGAATGACAGTGTGAGTCTGAAAAACAGGGTCAACTATCAGACCGATTCATTCTTATTACAGAGTGATTCGGGAGAGTTCCA
>JAPHSO010000381.1 GCA_026193675.1 Gammaproteobacteria bacterium
AAAAATTATCACAATTCTATAACATTATTTTGAGAGTCGAACCGGCATCCGCTTCGCCCCCCAATCTCCGGGCTGCTCCTCAAAAATACCCGCACAGCATGTGCCACAATTTTTGCATTTTCCCTCTACCCCAAGATTCCATTCCGAGAGTACATACCAGTCGCGCCCAATCAACATCTCACCACAATGATGGCAATAGGTGCTCTCTCCCGATTTGTCATGCACGTTACCGGTATAGGCGTAACGAATGCCATTGCCAATCGCAATCTCACGTGCACGGGTCAGGGTAGCTGATGGTGTCGCCGGTACATCAAGCATCTTATAGTCGGGATGGAATGCGCTAAAGTGCATCGGTACATCTGGCCCCAATTCGCTGGCAACCCATCGGGTCATCTCATCAAGCTCTCTGTCCGAATCGTTATGGCCCGGAATCAATAGCGTAGTCAGCTCAATCCAGACATCGGTCTCATGTTTTAGATATTTAAGGGTATCGAGCACCGGCTGTAGATGGCCTCCACTCAGCTTGTGATAAAACTCATCGGTAAATCCTTTCAGATCGATATTGGCCGCATCCATATACCGGTAAAACTCCTTCATCGGCGCTTCACAGACATATCCGGCAGTCACCGCTACCGATTTAATTCCGCGTTCACGACACGCTCTGGCGACATCAATCGCATATTCATGGAAGATGACAGGGTCGTTATAGGTGTAGGCGACGGATCGACAGTTAAGATCCGCTGCAGCCTGCGCAATCATCTCGGGAGTTGCACTGTCAGCCAGGGTATCAAGCTCACGCGATTTGCTGATATCCCAGTTCTGACAGAATTTACAGGAGAGATTACAGCCGGCAGTTCCAAAGCTGAGCACCGGGGTACCGGGAAGAAAGTGGTTAAGCGGCTTCTTCTCGATGGGATCAATACAGTAGCCACTCGATCTACCGTAAGTGGTTAAGACAATCGCCCCGTTCAAATTTCCTCGCACAAAGCAGAGGCCGCGCTGTCCCTCATGCAATTTGCAGTAACGAGGGCAGAGATCGCACTGGACTCGTCCACCATCAATCACATGCCAATATTTGGTTGCCACAACAGTATCGGGATCGACGCCTTCCATTAAATTGCGGCCCACATCACTCATCACCTTGCGCTCCTGATAGATGGTCTATACTAATTATCATAGACTAAAAATGCTAAGAGAGGAGCACCCATGTCTTTCACCACTTCAGACAGTCCGAATCTACTGAGCAGACAACCTGCAGTGGCGGGTCTCTTCTATCCAGCCGATCCCGATGAACTCCATGAGATGGTTCAGGATATGCTGCAAAATGCCCATAAACTTCCAGGGCATCAGGTGAAGGCGCTCATCGCACCACATGCCGGTTATATCTACTCTGGCCCTATCGCAGCCAGCGCCTATGTGCAGCTCTATACCCTTAAAGATAAGATCAAACGGGTCATATTGCTGGGACCATCGCATCGCGTCCCTTTTCATGGACTGGCCTGTAGCAGTGCCGACTATTTCCATACCCCACTGGGCGATATCCCTGTCGACAAAGATGCGCTGGAACAGGTCGCGTCCCTCCCTCAAATTCAGATGCTTGATCAGGCCCATCAACAGGAACACTCACTTGAAGTTCACCTCCCCTTTCTGCAGGAGGTGCTGGATGAATTTGTACTGGTGCCATTAGTGGTGGGCGATGCCTCAGCCGATGAGGTGGCGCAGGTTCTCGACATACTGTGGGGTGGCGATGAGACACTCATCGTCATCAGCTCTGATCTGAGTCACTATCACGACTACGACACCGCCCAACAGATGGATAACGAAACCTCCTATGCCATAGAATCGCTGCGACCTGATGACATCAAATACGACTCCGCCTGTGGCCGAAATCCGGTTAACGGCCTGTTACGACTGGCCCGTAAGCGCGGTCTTCATGCCACCACCATCGATTTGAGAAACTCGGGTGATACCGCTGGCCCTCGAGATCATGTTGTCGGTTATGGAGCCTATCTCTTTAATGATGGTTCAACAACGGATTAGCCTGCTACCAATCTATGTATAGCGATAAACAGAGAGAGCAACTCCTAAAACTGGCTCATGACTCAATTCGCCACGGGCTAGATAGTGGTCATCCACTTTCGGTCAACACCTCTGAATATGAAGAGAGCCTGAATGAAAAACGGGCCTGCTTCGTCACCCTGCATCTTGATGGCGAACTCCGTGGCTGTATCGGCTCACTGGAGGCCCACCGAAAACTTGTTGATGATATTGCCCACAACGCCTTCTCGGCCGCTTTTCAGGATCCCCGTTTTCCGCCCCTGACTGAGCCTGAATTTGAGAAGGTCGACATCGACATTTCTATTCTTACCCCGCCTGTTGCGATGCAGTTTTCATCCGAACCTGAGCTTCTTGATCAGATTCGTCCGGGAGTGGATGGATTAATTATTGAAGATCAGGGTAGACGCGGTACCTTTCTGCCATCTGTATGGGAACAGCTCCCCGATAAGATTCAGTTTTTAATGCACCTGAAGATGAAGGCTGGACTATCACCACAACACTGGTCCGACTCACTGACAGTGAGCCGTTACGAGACTGAATCATTTGGCTAGGAATATAACAATTAGCGCTTGACTCTGCTGTCTCAACGGAGAGACTGTTCATTCAATACACATCTATAAAAAACTGAGATGCAGACTAAAAATCAAAAGAGCGTATCGCTTATTCTTGGCGGCGGCGGTGCCCGAGGCCTGGCCCACATCGGCATTATCCGCTGGCTTGAGGAGAACAATTACAAAATTCAGTCAATCTCCGGCTGTTCGATAGGCGCACTGATTGGTGGCATCTATGCTGCAGGTAAACTTGATGATTTTGAACAGTGGGTCTGCGCCATCACCAAGGTTGATATGGTTACCCTTCTAGACATCTCATGGGGCACCAGCGGCTTTGTTAAGGGTGACAAAATCATCAACACACTGATTGAGCTTGTTGGCGACCAGGATATTGAAACTCTACCTATTCGCTTCACCGCCGTCGCTTCCGACCTTAAAGGAGAAAAAGAGGTCTGGATCAACTCAGGAAAACTGTTTGATGCGATTCGTGCATCGATCTCGTTACCATTTTTCTTTACGCCTTTCAGACGTAATGGCGTTGAGCTGATCGATGGCGGCGTTCTCAATCCTGTACCTATTGCTCCAACCTTTAGTGATGGCACCGATATGAGTATCGCCGTCAATCTGGGAGGTGATGTTGAACATGCACTTATTGAGAAAAGTGTCACCGACACACCACAAAATGATCCCCCCCAACTTCATGACAAAATTCTAAACTTCATCAATCGCTTTAAAGAGCCAAATAATGGCGAAGGTCAAAGTGAATGGAATATTCTGGAAATTGCCCATCAGGCATTTGATGCGATGCAGGGCACCATCGCAAGACAGAAGCTGGCAGCCTATCCACCCGACCACACCATCACCATCCCAAGAAATATCTGTACCATTTTAGAATTTGATCGTGCCGCAGAGATGATCGAACTAGGTTACCAACGGGCCAAACAGCAGTTGGGTGAAGGTTAATTGCAGATTAGACCATTCTACACCTATAAATTATTTCTCAATCATGAGCACAACGGGATATAACATAATGAATCACAGAACTGTATTGATACTACTCACCCCACTTATTTTTCTTGGAGGCTGTTCAAGTGACGAAGAGCAGTCCGCTGCCAAGCCATCTAGCAATGAGCACTTTTTGAGCGATCAGGTCCGTGCGATGGAAAAGGCCAAAGAGGTTGAACAGATGCTTCAAGAGGGAGCAGATCAGCGCCAACGAACTATAGAAGAGTACAACAGATAGGTTTACCTCAATTTAATCGGATCAAATTCATCTTAAAGAGATGAGGCATTCTTTCGATGTAAACAAAAACAGGAGAGCCCAACTTTCAATTTTTAAGATTGGGACATCTCCCAACTGACATCCAATAAAAACTAAAGGGCTGCATGGATAAGCTATCCCACTCTAATAATTTGCTGTAGTCATTCAGACTTGTGCTGATAGTCAGCGCAA
>JAPHSO010000168.1 GCA_026193675.1 Gammaproteobacteria bacterium
CTGTGGAAAGCGAACGCCTGAATGCTCAAAGCTAAAATTCAAGAAAGAGATGCGACGGTCGGCGTCATTGGGCTTGGCTATGTCGGTCTACCATTGGTGCTGCGCTTCTGTGCTGTAGGCTTCTCCGTCATCGGATTTGATGTCGATGAGAGCAAGCTGGTTAAGCTGAAACAGGGTGAAAGCTATCTGGATCATATTGCTGACCGAGAGATTGCTGAGTTGGCGAAGCAAAATTTCAGCGCCACCGCCGATTTTTCACAGATCGCCCAATGCGATACGGTTCTCATCTGTGTGCCAACCCCCATCGATCGCTATCGTGAGCCAGATCTGAGTTTTGTGATCGACACCGTTGAGGCGATTGTTCCCCACCTGCGAGCCGAACAGTTGGTTGTGCTGGAGAGCACCACCTATCCCGGTACCACCGATGAGGAGCTGTTGCCTCGAGTCGAATCGACCGGTCTAAAAGTGGGGGTAAATATCTATCTCGCCTATTCACCTGAACGGGAAGATCCGGGTAATCCCAATTTCACAACCCAGACAATCCCCAAGGTGGTTGGCGGGGTCACCCCGACCTGTCTGGATGTGGCGACAGCGCTCTATCAGCAGGTGATCGATCAGGTGGTGCCGGTGAGCTCAACCCGGGTCGCCGAGATGTCGAAACTGCTGGAGAACATCCATCGTGCGGTCAATATCGGCCTGGTCAACGAAATGAAGATGGTCGCCGACAGCATGGATATCGATATCAATGAGGTGATTAACGCGGCGGCCACCAAGCCGTTTGGCTTTGTCCCCTATCGCCCTGGCCCCGGTTTGGGTGGTCACTGTATTCCCATCGATCCCTTCTACCTCACCTGGAAGGCGCGGGAGTATGGGGTCAATACCCGCTTTATTGAGCTCGCCGGTGAGATCAATAGTCAGATGCCGCAGTGGGTGGTGAGTAAGGTGGCCGATGGACTCAACGATCACCAGAAGTCGATTAAGGGGAGTCGAATCCTGATCCTGGGAATCGCCTATAAAAAGAACATTAATGATAGTCGTGAATCTCCCGGTATCGAAATTATTGAGCTGCTCAACAATCGGGGAGCGCAGGTCGACTATACCGACCCCCATATTCCGCAGTTTCCGGTAAAGAGAGATTACAATTTCAACATGGCGAGTGTTGAGCTGACGCAGGAGTCTCTACAGGGGTATGACTGTGTGGTGTTGGTGACCGATCACGAGCGTTTTGATTATCCACTGATTGCGGATAGTGCAAAGTTGATTGTTGATACTCGTGGCATCTTCACCAACGTCAATGGCAACGTGGTCTCAGCATAGTTGAGTGAATCGATGAATATGGATCTGTATCAAAAAATAGAACAGCAACTCAAACTGGAAAAAGGAATCCCCTTCACGCCGGACTGGTCGGCTGCGCCCGATTTTATCGAGCTGATTGTTGAGCATGCCCTGACAACAAAACCGCAGGTTATTGTTGAGTGTAGCAGTGGCTTAACGACACTGGTGTTGGCAAGATGTTGTCAGATGAGTGGCCGGGGGCATGTTTATAGTCTTGAGAACGGCCCTGAATATGCGGCCAAGACCCGCAGCTATTTTGAGCGCTACGGAGTTGATGATTATGTCACTGTTATCGATGCGCCACTGGAGAGCGTGACGATCAATGGCACAGACTACCAGTGGTATCGCACGACTGAGCTGTTTGAGCAGCTGCCAGCAGACTCTATCGAAATGTTGGTGATCGACGGGCCACCGGGATTTATTCAGAAGAATTCGCGCTATCCAGCGCTGCCACAGCTGGAGGAAAAGATTGCGGATCACTGTACGGTATTTCTGGATGATGCTGCCCGGGAGGATGAGCGGGAGATAGTTCAACTGTGGCAGAACGAATTGAGAGGGATTGAGTCGCGCTATATCGATGCAGAGCGGGGCTGTGCAGTGTTAACGATGACCAGAGCGCTAGTCTGAGGGATCAGATTCCAGCAGTGCGCGTAACCGCTTCGCCAACGCACTCTGACTATAGGGTTTACTTAACAGATTGGCATTAAAGCGCGCCTGACCATTGTGAGCGACCGCCTTTTCAGTGTAGCCAGAGGTGAGTAGAATCTTGAGTTCAGGCCGGTTGGTTGTGGCCTGTTCAGCCAGCTCATAACCGTTGATGCCACCCGGCATCACCACATCACTAAACAGCAGATCGATGTCGGGCTCCTTGGCCAGCAGTTCCAGGGCCTCCTGTCCGTTCATGGCGGTGAATACCCGATACCCCAGCGCTTCAAGAAGCTCCTGTGCCAATCCAAGTAGCGCCTCTTCATCATCAACCGCAAGAATGGTCTCATGCCCTGTAGGCAACTCATTATCCTGTTTAATGCTTGTCTCTTCAGTGGTTGTAATTTCGCTCTCTTGCTGAGGGAGGTAGAGCCTGAAAGTGGTGCCACTTCCAACTTCAGAGTAGAGGTTGATGCAGCCGTTAGAGCGTTTGATAAAACCGTAGACCATTGATAGTCCGAGTCCGGTCCCTTTGCCCTGCTCCTTGGTTGTATAAAAGGGTTCGAAAATATGTTCCTGCAGCTCGGCAGGAATCCCTTCACCACTATCACTCACAGACAGCTCTACATAGTTCCCCGGAGTGGTATCAGGGTAGTGTTCGCAATAACTTTCATCAAGGGTGGTGTTTGCTGTTTCGATAATGAGATGGCCATGACCGGACATTGCATCACGGGCATTGATGCAGAGGTTAAGCAGCGCATCCTCAAATTCACCGGGATCAATTCGAGTGAGTGACAGGTTTTCGGCAAAGTGGTACTCCACATTCACTTCAGGCGTTACTGAACGAGAGATGAGCTGCTCCATATCTCCAATCACCTGATTGATATTGGTGAAGGATTTCTGAGTCGCTTTGCGCCGTGAAAAACCAAGTAGCTGTTGCGTTAGATTAACTGCGCGCTCCGAGGCCTTTTTGATCGAAGAGAGGCGCTTGCTCGATTTCTCATCGAGGTTTGATTTTCTGCCGAGTAGTTCAAGGTTACCCAAAATAACGCCGAGTAGATTATTAAAGTCGTGGGCGATACCGCCGGTGAGCTGACCAATGGCATCCATCTTCTGGGCTCGGCGCAGTGCCTTTTCGGCAGTTTTTTGCTCGGTTAGGTTTGAGACAAAGGCGACCGCCTCCAGAACCTCGCCACGACTGTTCCGTAATGTGTTGGCACTGAAGTAGGTGGGTATGTTGTGGCCATCTTTATGACGCAGTTCAATCTCATATTCACGTCGATCGGTGGATTCAATCTTGCCAGTTTGGGAACTGAATATTTTCTGATTCTCTTCATCGGCAAAATCGGTGGGTGGCTTGCCGATCATCTCCTCACGGGTGTAGCCAAGGATGTCACACAGTCGTTTATTGACCTCAATCGTTTTACGATCAGGATCAATGAGCCAGACCCCTTCAGGAGCACCCTCAAAAATGGTTTGGTAACGCTCTGCACTATCATGTATCGCCTCAACGGCCAGTTTGCGTTCGGTAATATTTTCTACAACGGCTAGAATTCTGTCGATGCTACTGTTGTCAGAGTAGAGAGGGATGGCATGATAGAGCTGAAATTGATTGTTAGTAAACAGTTCAAATTCGCACTCTTCACCAGAAAATGCGGTCTCATAGTGTTGCTTGATAATAGGCGTTTGATCGCCAAATACCTGCTCCAGGGTTAGGCCGACAAACTGTTCGGGATCTACTCCTATCTTTTTAAACTCCTGTCCTGAGGTGAAACCAATTGTAAAGTCGCTCTCAATGACGGACACATAGGAGTTGGGGTAGTTTTCGGCAACGGTACGCAGTAATTCACCACTATTTTCCAGCGCCTGTTGCCGGTAGGTAACCTGTTTGTCCATCTCATGAAAGGCATCGACCAGATGGCCTATTTCACGTGAGGTACTAACCGGTAGCGTCAGGCTCTCTTTACCAAATGCCTTTAGTCGAAGTGCTTTTACAACATCTGAGATTGGGTTGAATATCATCCAGTTCAGGGAAAAGATGATGGCAAAGATAAAGATCAGGAACAGAGCAATGATGAAAGCGATCAACAGGCTGAGGGTCTCTGTATCCTGCTCGAGCTGCTGAGCGATGCGGCGCTCTTGTGAATGGAGTAGATCTTCAATCGCCAGAATTGATGCTGATATCTCATCGGTGAGGGGGATGATCTCGAAGTTCATAATGCGGTTGTCACTTCGCCACATATCAGACTCAGAGATGATTCGAACCTTGTGAAAAAGAGATAACCATAGCGTTGAGTCTTCGCTAATACGTTCCGTAGCTGTGGGCCCTTCGAAGCTATCTTCGTTGGCGTAGAGTAACTTCAACTTGTCGATGTGTTGTATGAAATTATTGTGCAGTTCAATCAGTGAATTGGCCTGGATGACCAGAATATCATCGGAGAATGCGGCGAAACGATTGGCAAGATAGATACGCAGTTGGGATATTTGATTCAACCAGAGTGCATGTGTTTTCAATAGTGTGATGTAGAGCTCTGCTGATTGTGGCTCAAGTTCACCACTCTCAATCTCCTCAATCAGAATCAGGAGATTATTACTGACGGCCTGTTGAGGTTCTGTCATTCCAAATGCGGAGATCGCCATGCCAGGATATTGGCGGGTCACATCCATTCTGGTCTCAATCAGCTCTGTGACACTGGTTTGCAGGCGGTGAAAGTCATTTTGAAGTTTAATGGATCCATTGCTCAGCGCACCCTGATCCTGTTGTAGCAGAAGAATAAGATCTGCGGTATTTTCAATCGACTTTACGATCTGCTGTTTTGTCGCCTCTGCATAGTTGCCGTGAGATGGATCAAGCAAAAACAGGTTAATACTTCTATATATGTCGACCAGATTGCTACGCATCCTGTCGAGGCTCGCCATCTTCTCGTTGATCTCAACATAGTCAGTAGCGATTTTACGATTGCTTGAGATGAGATCACTATAAAAGAAAATAACAATAGAGATGACGAGAAGGCCGAGAAGTAGGGTCAGTCTGATATAGCGGGATCGAATGCTGGGAGGCTCTTGCGAATGTCCATTGGTAAGCAGCGGCATAAGATAGGCGACCTATTGAATAGGATAGTTATTATGGCAATAGAGACCTTGAGAATATACCTGCTTAATCTTCAACTCAACTATCACTACAGACTGCTTGAAAAACAATGGAGTTTCTCGGGTTAATTACAGGGTGTAATGGATGTGACAGCGTGACTTACGGTTAAAAAATGGACTTTGAAAATAAAAGCTCCCTCACGCTCTGTTTTCTAGAGCGTATGGGCGTTGTCCGTGCTATATTTTATGCTCTATAAAGCTTCAAAGGCGATGATATGGCGCACAAATCACATATTGAACCTGCTCAGTTAGATATTGAAGTTGGCACCCATTTACAGATTCAGGTGGGTCAGTTTCAGGGGCGCATGGAAAGTACTCTTGTTGGTATCCGGCCAGGGAGATACCTCATTATCAGTATGCCTGCTGGTGGTGCGCACTCGGCCCGTCTGGATGAGGATGGTGCGCTTTTAGTTGCTCGTTATATCCACAATGGTAATGCCTATGGTTTTAAATCTGTAGTGCTTGATGTGATGCTCGGACCAGAGAAGCTGTTGGCAATTAGCTACCCAACCCAGATCGAGGTGTTTGAGCTTAGAAACTATCCTCGTCTGAGCTGTTTCTTGCCGGCACGGATTTTTATCGGTGAAGAGGTGGTTGTCGGCTCAATTATAGATATCAGTCGAACAGGCGCGCAGTTTAACACCTCTAGTAATAACTCTGTTCAGTTTGCTGAGCTGGTAGATAGTTCACTCAATCTGGATGTGTTACTTCCGGGATCGGATGGCTACACCCATATTGGCGGAAACCTGCGTAACTTCCATGCAACCAGCAAAAGTGTAGAGCTGGGTTTGCGTTTTGATAGCTTTGAGATGTATCAATTGTCCAATCTCATCTCATTTCTACTGGATGCCCATGCGATGCCGGAATACCAGAATCTCTCAAGCATCATTGGTAAGCATTACTCGTGGCGTGAAAAGGTGTCTAGCTTTATTCATGCCGGTGAGGATGTTGCTCAGGACTTTGCTCTATCACCTGATGAGTGTGATATGGGGCGGTGGCTCAGTAGTGAGGGAAAAAAACAGTATGCGGGCACTGATGAGTTGAAGGAGCTGGACCGGGTTCATCGTGAGCTACATCGACAGGTTGAGGCGGCGATTAAACTGAGAGTGGCAGGAAACAGAGATGAGTCGATCAAGTTCTTTAATAAACTCAATATTGAGCATATATCCCACCGACTGGCGGCGCTTCTCATCACTGCAGATGAGAATAGAATTAACGGAGAACAGAGCGCCTCACTAGCCGTTGATACTCTCTCTGAAGAGGAAGGTTAGCAAACAATAGTAGCTCAGTACTTACCTTATTCTGATGCGTTATAACTGATATTCCACTCGGATAGCGCTTTTTGTAGATCGCCTTTAGCGCCGATCAAGGTCCAAAACTTTTCAAAATCATCTTTAGCAGATTCAAGATGAAAGCTCATGGTGTTGGTTTTGTTACTGAGAAAATGGTCAATATTGCTCTCCACGGTGTCAATGTAATCGAGCGCAATATCCTCTGCGGATTGGTTATTTTCACCGTCGAGCAGAATTCCCTCTTTATAGGC
>JAPHSO010000193.1 GCA_026193675.1 Gammaproteobacteria bacterium
CCTGAAAATGGCAGCAGCCTTTCACTGCTTCATAGCCTTGAAAAATGGGATTTTGCCCTTGCATATCTTGATGATGAGAGCGGTGCGACAAAGAACAGTGCTACAAAGCTGGGGCTGCGCTACCACTCTGGAAGTTTTATCACCGCTTTTCAATACGAGTCACTACAAAACAGCTCCGTTCCAGCAAGTGCCAGTTATCTCAACCTCTCTAAGCAAGATGGCAAAAAGGAATATTCCGGCTCTTTGGGCATCTATCGCAGTGATGATATCGCAGACAGCGATCTCAACTACATCGCTTTGGGCATGAAGTATGCGCTTGCCAAGAACAATATTCTCCACTTCGGTTATCGCCTGAGTTCTGCTCCCGAGGATGGTGGTCAGAGTGAAAAGGCATTTGGTCTCGGTTTCCGCTACAGTTTTTAATACTTAAATATACAACATGAGCAGTCCAACTCGCATTCGCGAGATCCCCTATAACTACACCTCATTCTCTGATCGTGAGATTGTTATTCGCTTTTTGGGTGAGCCTTCGTGGGAGATCCTCAACCGCCTGCGTGGTGAACGGGTTACCGGTCGCTCCGCACGTATGTTGTTTGAGGTGTTGGGCGATATGTGGGCGATCCAGCGTAACCCCTTTATTCAGGACGACCTCATCGAACATGCCAAGAGATGGCAATCTCTTGCCCATGCCCTACACCATCGACTCGACCAGATTGTTCAACGTGCAGAGGGCAACAGTGATGCGCTCGCACTGGCTGAAGCGACCCGCCAGGCGGTAAACAGGTTTGAGGCGTGGATCCTGTCGATTAAGGAGTTGCGCAGGCGGATCAAAAAGCGCCTCAGCCGCATCACCTCTGCCAATAATATTCAATTTGATGGATTGGCCAGAGTCTCACATGTTACCGATGCCTCTGACTGGCGTGTAGAGTACCCCCTGGTTGTCATCAATCCCGATTCTGAGGTTGAGATTCAGCCTCTCGTAAAGGCGATTATCGAGCTGGGGCTGACCATTATCCCACGAGGTGGAGGCACCGGTTATACCGGTGGTGCAGTGCCATTAACACCCGAAAGTGTGGTGATTAATACCGAAAAACTGGATGCTGTGGGTGCAGTCGAGCAGATGGTTCTGCCTGGGCTATCTCAGGTGGTGACGACCATTCCTGTCGGTGCCGGTGTAGTAACTCGCAGAGTATCAGAGGCTGCTGAGCGGGCTAGTCACATCTTTGCTGTCGACCCCACCTCCCAGGATGCATCCTGTATTGGTGGCAACATTGCTATGAACGCAGGTGGAAAGAAGGCTGTCGCATGGGGGACAACTCTCGATAACCTCGCCAGCTGGCGTATGGTGACCCCATCAGGTGAGTGGCTTGAGGTTGAGCGTCTGGCACATAACCTTGGCAAGATTCACATTGTTGAGATGGTTGAGTTTCGTGTCACCCGTTACTCTGACTATTTCAGCACTGTCTCGGGTGAGCCAGAGCTCCTTCAGATACCCGGATCTGACCTACGCAAAAGTGGACTCGGTAAGGATGTCACCAACAAATTTCTGGGAGGGCTTCCCGGTGTTCAGAAGGAGGGGTGTGATGGCATTATCACCTCTGCACGCTTTATTTTGCACAAAGCCCCAGCACATATTCGTACCGTCTGCCTTGAGTTCTACGGCTCTCTGCATGATGCCGTACCTGCAATTGTAGAGACCAAAGATCTGGTCGACCGCTCACAAGGTGTCCTACTTGCTGGACTTGAACACCTTGATGAGCGCTATGTTAAAGCGGTCGGTTATGCTCCGAAATCGCCACGGGTTGAATATCCCAAGATGATTCTGATTGCCGATATCGCTGGCGATGATGGTGAGCTGGTCGCAGAAATTTCGTCACAAATTGTGCAACAGGCCAACCAGCGTGGTGCTGAAGGTTTTATAGCGGTAAGCCCTGAGGCGCGTAAACAGTTCTGGCTTGATCGCAGTCGTACCGCCGCTATCGCCAGCCATACCAACGCCTTCAAAATTAATGAAGATGTGGTGATCCCAACGGATCGTCTAGCGGAATACAGCGATGGTATTGAACGGATCAATATTGAACACTCAACGAAGAACAAACTCTCCATCATCGCCTCCGTTCATGACTACCTCTCACAGGAGAGTCTCTACAAGAGTCAGCAGGGTGAATACTCTCAAAATGAAGAGTCGAAGGAGATCTTCATCTCTAAACAAAAGGCGGCATTAGCGCATCTAAAAGGTGTTTCAGAACGCTGGCAGCAGATCCTTACTCAACTAGACAGGCCTCTTGCAGAGACCTCCGAGCTGATTGCCAATACCAATATCGATCATCTCGATAACACTCAAACCCTGTTGCAACATGTACAACAACAGCATATTCGTATCTCCTACAGACAGGCGGTCGAACGCCCATTAAAGGAGATATTCTCAGGTCGTGATCTACAAAAGATTCACCAAAAGCTCGACTCAATCCACGCAGAGCATCGCAGCTCACGACTTTTTGTCGCCACACATATGCACGCAGGTGATGGCAATGTTCACACCAACATTCCTGTCCACTCCAACGACTACAATATGCTGCAACAGGCAGAGGAGATTGTTGAGCGCGTCATGAAGCTTGCCACCGCTCTGGGAGGTGTCATCTCTGGCGAACATGGTATTGGTATCACCAAAGTGGCCTTCCTTGATGAGACCATTCTTAAGAGCTTTAGCGACTATAAAAAGCTGGTCGACCCGGATAACATCTTTAACCGCGGCAAGCTGATGAGCAGTTCCGGGCTTGATAACGCCTATACCCCATCTCTGCGTCTGCTCCAGCAGGAGGCGATTATCCTTGAGGCCAGCGATCTTGGCTCACTCAACGATATGATTAAGGATTGCCTGCGCTGCGGCAAGTGCAAACCGGTCTGCACCACCCATATCCCCCGAGCCAACCTGCTCTATTCGCCACGAAACAAGATTCTTGCGACCGGCCTGATTATGGAGGCCTTCCTTTACGAGGAGCAGACTCGCCGAGGGATATCTATCCGTCACTTTGATGAGATGAACAATGTGGCCGATCACTGTACCGTTTGTCACAAGTGCCTGACACCATGCCCCGTCAATATCGATTTCGGTGAAGTCTCTGTCGAGATGCGTAAGCTTTTGCGTCAAAAGGGGGAGAAACGAACGCCCCTGGCAACCAAAATGGCGATGAGTTATCTCAATGCAACCGATCCCCGTACCGTTAAAATATTGCGTAAGGGGATTATCGATTGGGGCTATCGCGCTCAACGAATCGGTCACCAGGCAGCCAAATGGTTGGGACTCATTAGAAATCATCAGCCCAAGGCGACAACTGGGGATGTGGTCATCAAGGAGCAGGTGATCGAGATGTTGCGCAAACCGCTGCCTAAGGGGCTGCCAAGTAAAACCATGCGCGGACTGCTAGGACTAGAGGATCCCAAGATAGTTCCTATTCTGCGCGATGGCAGTAAAACAACCGATGACTCTGAGGCGATATTCTATTTCCCAGGATGCGGCTCTGAGCGCCTGTTTGGTGAGGTTGGCATGGCGACCCTCGCTGTACTCTTCGATCAGGGTGTCCAGACGGTTATCCCTCCCAGCTACCTCTGCTGTGGTTACCCTCAGAATGGGGTGGGCGATGGTCAGAAAGGAAAGCAGATCACCACAGAAAATCAGGTGCTGTTCCACCGAATTGCCAATACCCTCAACTACCTCGATATAAAAACGGTCGTGGTCTCCTGTGGAACCTGTCTCGACCAGCTCCTGCTCTATCAGCTAGATCGAATTTTCCCTGACTGTCAGGTGATCGATATCCACCAGTTCATTGCCCAGAGGGGGTTGAAGCTCTCATCTACCGAAGAGAAGCAGGCGCTCTATCATGATCCATGTCACTCCCCTATCAAGGGCGAGAGTGGAGTTGATCTGGTCAGTCAAATTACCGGTAAAGAGATTACCCTCTCTGATCGATGCTGTGGTGAGGCGGGTACTTTTGCGGTGTCGCGCCCTGACATCTCAACCCAAGTCCGCTTCCGTAAACAGGAGGAGCTGGAACAGGCTCTGGAAACCATATCGACAAAGACAATTTATACCAGCTGCCCCGCATGCCAGCAGGGACTCTCTCGCTATCGTGAGGATGTTGATGTCACCCCGATATATCCTGTCGTTGCCCTCGCCCAGGATCGTTTTGGTGATGAGTGGCAACAGGATTTCGTCAAACGGGTAAAAAATGGTGGGATAGAGCGCGTCTTGCTCTAGTTGCAGTTTGAGATAGAATAGAGCCATCATATTTTTTTGAATTCATACATGCGGATAGCTAAGGAGAATAATTAGTGGATTTAGCAACGCTATTGGGATTGGTAGCCGGTCTGGGCGTCATGATTGGTGCAATCCTCGTGGGTCCCAGCGCAGGCATGTTCGTCAATCCCCCATCCTTAATCATCGTTTTCGGTGGAACCTTTGCAGCCGTCATGATGAAGTTCTCAATGGGACAGTTCTTCAGTGCTATCAAAATTACCCTAAAGACTTTTACCAATAAGCTCAGCGATACCGAGAAATTGATTGAAGAGCTTGAAGAGATGGCCAGCATTGCGCGCAAAGATGGCCTGCTTGCTCTGGAGGGACGTGAGATCACCGACCCCTTTCTGGCGAAAGGGATCAGTATGATGGTTGATGGTCATAGTCCAGAGATGATTAGCAGCGTTCTAAAAAAGGATGTTGACCAAATGGCCCAACGCCATCAGGTTGGCTCAGACATATTGCGCGGATTTGGTGACTTCGCCCCGGCGATGGGTATGATCGGTACCCTCATTGGACTGGTGCAGATGCTTGCCAATATGGAGGATCCCAAGTCGATCGGTCCAGCAATGGCCGTTGCACTGCTCACAACACTCTATGGTGCGATGATCGCTAATCTGGTGGCTCTACCCCTTTCTGATAAGTTACAACTTCGTAGTGAGGAGGAGAAGAGAATTAAATCACTGGTGCTGGATGGTCTATCCTCAATACAGGCAGGCCATAATCCACGTGTTATTCAGGAGCTCCTCTCCACCTACCTTCCTCCATCCAAGCGCAAAAAGGATGAAGATGAAGAGTAATCCCCTCTTAATACCGGAGTAGCATAGATGGAGGAATGTGAATGCGAAGAGGTCAAATGTCCCCCGGCAGGTGCACCCGCATGGGTGATGACCTTTGCCGACCTGATGTCACTACTGATGTGCTTCTTCGTACTCCTTCTCTCATTCTCTGAAATTGAGGCGAGCAAGTTTAAACAGATCGCAGGTTCCATGGAGAAGGCCTTTGGCGTTCAGCGCGAGGTCAGGGCCAATGAATCACCAAAGGGGATAAGCATCATTGCCCAGGAATTTAGTCCTGGAAAACCAGAACCGACCACCATCAATGAGGTCAAGCAGACCACAACCCTGGAGTCTCCCAATCTTGAGATCATGAAGGACAAAGAGAAGGAGGGTTCTACCGAAGATAAAGGTAAAAAAGATAAACTTGATGAGATCGCCGATGCTGCCCAGAGGGCTGCTGACAGCGAGGCAACAGCCGCCGAGATCAATGAGGCGATCGCCGAGGCCATTGTTAAGGCTAAACAGAAGCGACTATCTGATCAGTATGCCAAACTACTCAACCAGCGGTTAGAAACCGAAGTGGCTGATGGGCTCATCGCTGTTGAAAGCCATGATGAGAGTATCATTATTCGCATCAAGGAAAAGGGCTCTTTTGCCTCTGGCGATGCCACCCTTAAAGATGAGTTCTATACCACCATGGAGCGCATCACCGAAGAGATAGCCCACACCCCAGGACGTGTCACCATCTCAGGTCATACAGATAATATTCCGATCAGCACCTTCCGCTTTCGCTCAAACTGGGAGCTATCATCATCTCGAGCCGTATCGGTACTGCAATATATGGTCAGTAGCGGTTTGCTTGACCCGGCAAACCTTGAAGTTAATGGCTTTGCCGATACACAACCACTGGTTCCAAATGATTCTGCAGCCAACCGTGCAATTAATCGTCGTATAGAGATCAAAATCACCCCTGCTATTAAACAGATATTTGGAGGGTAGTGTGGATAGTGTTAATCGCCGAAACTATTTTCGTATTGATGATCAGCTAGGCCTCAGCTACCAAATTCTTGAGGCCGAAGAGTATCGACAGCATCAGCAGGCCTATCGAGAGCTACGCCTGAGAGATCATCAACTGCGGGAAAGAGAGCACCGTATCCACTCAGGGATCCGTAATGTACAGATCAAATATCCTGATCTGGGTGATATCCTGATTCTACTCAACCACAAGATTGATCAAATTGCTCACAGCTTTAATGATCCCCACTCCGCAGAGAGTGATGAGATCGATTCGAGACCGGTTAACATTAGTGCCAGTGGTATCGCCTTTTTCCAGGATAGTCCCCTCGGCCACAATACCTGTCTGGAGATGAGTTTAACGCTCTATCTAGATCAGCAACCTCTCAAACTGTTTGGGGTTGTTGTCGACTGTATTGAGCAAAAAACTGCTGAGATTGAGCACTACAAGATAAGCGTTGAGTTTGATTATATTATTGAAGAAGATCGTGATGAGTTGGTCCATTACATCATGAAGCAACAAAATCTGGCCCTAAGAAAGAACAGTGGTCTTGATGACGACTTTGAAACTTAGAATCTCGAAACTACTTACCCAAAGAGCGTTCAGTACGCAGCTGCTCCGACTGCTTCTCAATCATATAACGGATCAATAGCTCTCTCTCTGAGGCGTCAAGATCGACAAAATCGAGTGCGATCCGCAATCGACTACCCTCTGCCCGACAATAGACCACCTTGGCCTGGCAGGTCACGGTGACATAAGCCGGAAAGAGGACCATATGGATCGAAAGGATCCGCCCCGGACTGTATGCAACATCCGAACTGAAGGCGAGACCGCTGGAACTCATATTAACCCTCATATTGGGCTCAACATCGATCCCAATCTGCTCCATCGAAACGATACGGGTCAGGATGTTGATCTTCTTATCAAGCAGCGCCAGAAATTGACTAATGTCCGGATGGTTTTTACGAATCCCAGCCAAAAGATGGTTTGACTGATAATTAAGGTCACGTAGCGTTGTGAGATGGGAGCTGAGCTTTTCATCTACGACAGCCTTCTCCTCACCATCATCTGTGATGATGTGAAGGTATATCTTTACATCAATACGGAAGGCATCCCTGCGCTCCCTCTGCTGCGCCACCGCTCTAGCCTCTAGAGGGTGGTCACACCGTTGGGTGAACCGACCAGAACTACATCTGCCGGCTTAATCGCAAACAGACCATTGGTGACCACACCGGTGATGTTGTTGAGCTGAGCCTCAAATTTAACCGGCTCCATAATCTCCAACCCCTTCACATCAAGAATGATATTACCGTTGTCGGTTACGAATCCCTCACGATAGACAGGCTGCCCCCCCAGTTTTACCAATTCACGTGCAACAAAGCTGCGCGCCATTGGTATCACCTCGATAGGCAGCGGGAATGCACCAAGCACATCAACCACCTTGGTCTCATCAACAATACAGACAAACTTCTCAGAAGCGGCCGCCACAATCTTTTCACGAGTCAGCGCACCACCACCACCTTTAACCAGATGGGCATAATGGTTGGTCTCATCAGCACCATCGATATAGACCGAGAGACCATCCACGCTATTAAGATCAAAGACCTCAATTCCATGGCTACGGAGCCTCTCAGCACTCGCCTCCGAGCTGGCTACCGTGCCGTTGATTGTGTGCTTAATCTCAGCCAGAGCATCAATAAAGAAATTGGCTGTAGAGCCGGTGCCAATACCGATAATGGTATTGGGAACAACATGTTCAATTGCTGCCTGCGCAACGGCCTGTTTCATCTCATCCTGGGTCATCTTATACACCTTCTATTCAATAGTTCTCACAGACCATCTCTTTTTGGAAAGGGTCATAGCGGTCATAAATTAGTTATTAATAAAATTATTACTCGATTCTACCAGCTTCGTCTGCGATGATTCACCCCTAGTTAGTAAAACGATCCAACCAATTATTATCGATCGCTTAGCAGAGAAACCGGAATAGATGTTAGACCATTACGTTAAAGAGATTCTGAATGCGCGTGTCTACGAAGTCGCAGACGAGACGCCACTTGAATATGCCCCCTCATTGAGCCGCAGACTTGGCAACAAGATTTGGCTTAAACGTGAAGATCTCCAACCCGTATTCTCTTTTAAGCTTCGTGGCGCTTTCAATCGGATGGCTCAGCTCAGTGAAGCCGAGCGCCAACATGGCGTTGTCACCGCATCAGCCGGAAATCATGCCCAGGGAGTCGCACTGGCTGCCGGGCGGGAAGGGATTCCCGCCACGATCGTCATGCCGGAATGGGTATCGATCTCCAAACAGGAGGCCACCCGTTCCTATGGCGGCACCGTGCTGATACACGGCGCCAACATCACCGAAAGTCTGGACACCGCCGCGGCCCTCGCCCGGGACCGGGGCATGATCTTTGTTCACCCCTTTGACGATCC
>JAPHSO010000324.1 GCA_026193675.1 Gammaproteobacteria bacterium
GCCCAAAGATCTCGATAGCACCAACGGAATCGAATATGTGGCCACGTTTGATGTTATGCCTGAGGTGACACCTGCACCTTTCAGTGGTGTTGCTCTTGAGCGATCTAAAGCGGAGGTCTCTGACGCAGATCTCGATAAAATGCTAGAAACACTACAGTCGCAACGTGCATCTTGGGATTCAACCAAAGGCAAGGCTAAAGATGGCTATCGTGTCACCATCGACTTTGATGGAACCATTGATGGCGAAGTATTTAACGGCAATAGCGGAAAAAGTGTGCCTGTTACCCTGGGTGGTAAGCGCATGATTGAAGGTTTTGAAGAGGGACTTGTTGGAGCAAAGGCCGGTGAGGAGCTGACACTCGATCTAACCTTCCCTGAGGATTATGCCGCTAAAGAGCTAGCGGGCAAGCCGGTACAGTTCGCAGTAACCGTTCATAGCGTTGAGAAGCCTCAGCTTCCTGAGCTAGATGATGAGTTTGCCAAGAGTTTTGGGGTAGAAGATGGCTCTTTGGCAACTTTGCGTGAAGAGATTAAGGTCAATATGATCCGTGAGCTTGAGCAGAGAACACAGGCGATGCTTAAGGAGCAGGTGCTCAATAAAATTGTTGAAAACAACGATTTCGAGATCCCTCAATCGTTGATCGACAATGAAGCTCAGGCGCTACTGCAGCAGATGCAGCAGCAGATGCAATCCCCAGCTGGCAAAAGTGTTGACCTGAATCCTGAGATGTTTACCGAAGAGGCAAAGCGCCGTGTTCAGCTTGGACTGGTGATTGCTGAAATTATTAAGCAAAACAATCTCACAGCAGATGCTGATAAGGTGCGCGCAAAGATTGACTCAATCGCTGCCACCTATGAGAAGCCAGAAGATGTGGTTAACTACTACTATGGTGAGGATCAACGCCTAAAAGAGGTTGAGTCTCTCGTACTGGAAGAGTCTGTTATCGACTGGGCAATTGAACAAGCAGATGTCACAGAGGTTGAAAAAAGCTACGGCGACATCATGTGGCAAGGATAACTGTTAATAATTAAAGAGCTGACTATGTTCGACAATAATATGAGACCCGAGATGAGCCCAATTTCAAATGCATTAGTCCCTATGGTGGTTGAGCAAACTGCCAGAGGAGAGCGTTCGTACGATATCTACTCGCGTCTTCTCAAAGAGAGAGTCATCTTTATTGTAGGACCGATTGAGGATCACATGGCCAATCTGGTCGTTGCTCAACTTCTGTTTTTGGAGTCTGAAAATCCAGATAAGGATATTCACCTTTATATTAACTCTCCCGGTGGCTCTGTTAGTGCCGGTTTGGCAATTTACGACACAATGCAGTTTATCAAACCACAGGTGAGCACCATGTGTGTTGGGATGGCAGCCAGCATGGGTGCCGTTTTACTCGCCGGCGGCGCTGAGAATAAACGCTTTATCCTGCCTCACGGTCGAGTGATGATTCATCAGCCACTGGGCGGTTATCAGGGGCAGGCGACCGATATTGAGATTCACGCCAAAGAGATCCTGAAGGTGCGGGAGCAGCTTAATAGAATTCTTGCTAATCACTCTTCTCAGCCTATTGAAACCATCCAGACTGATACTGAAAGAGATAACTTTATGGATGCACATACTGCAGTAGAGTATGGTTTGGTCGATAAAGTACTTGATGACCGAAGTAACGAAGCCGTCACAGAGTAATATTTTGGGGTTGAAAATTTCCCCAAATACAGGCATATAGAAGCTAACTAACTAGAATTTCGAGGATTTTTTGAATGAGTGATGACGAAAACACAGGCGAAGAGGAGAGCGGTAAGCTTCTCTACTGCTCATTTTGTGGCAAGAGTCAGCACGAAGTTCGTAAACTGATTGCGGGACCTTCTGTCTTTATCTGTGATGAGTGCGTCGATCTTTGTAACGATATTATTCGTGATGAAATCGAAGAGGATTCAGAAGAGGAGGGACACTCAAAGCTCCCAACTCCAAAAGAGATCAACGCAACTCTCGATGAGTATGTCATTGGTCAGGCTCGCGCCAAGAAAGTTCTCTCTGTCGCCGTATACAACCACTATAAGCGTCTGAATGCCGGTAGCCATAAGGACGACATTGAGCTTTCGAAAAGCAATATTTTGTTAATCGGCCCTACCGGTTGTGGTAAAACACTGCTGGCAGAGACGCTTGCTCGCATGCTTAATGTGCCCTTCACTATCGCTGATGCAACGACACTGACAGAAGCCGGTTATGTGGGTGAGGATGTTGAAAACATCATTCAAAAACTTCTTCAGAAGTGTGATTACGATGTTGATAAGGCTCAAACAGGCATTGTCTATATTGATGAGATCGACAAGATCTCGCGCAAGTCGGACAATCCTTCAATTACTCGTGATGTCTCGGGTGAAGGTGTTCAGCAGGCGCTGCTCAAACTGATTGAGGGTACGGTTGCTTCGGTTCCACCCCAGGGTGGACGTAAGCATCCACAGCAGGAATTCCTGCAGGTTGATACCTCCAATATCCTGTTTATTGTCGGCGGTGCTTTTGCCGGTCTCGACAAGGTGATTCAGCACCGTACCGAAAAGGGGGGGATTGGCTTCTCTGCAGAGGTGAAAACCAAAGATCAAAAGAGTAATGCTTCGGAGATTGTTCTTAACAATCTGGAGACCGAAGACCTGGTTAAATACGGCCTGATTCCCGAGTTCGTTGGCCGTCTACCAGTTCATGCCACGCTTGAAGAGCTGGATGAGGATGCATTGGTTCAGATTCTTACCGAGCCCAAAAATTCTCTTACCAAGCAATATGGCAAGCTGTTTGAGATGGAAGATGTTGATCTTGAGTTTAGAGATGATGCGCTCCATGCTGTGGCTTGCAAGGCGATGGAACGTAAGACAGGTGCACGTGGTCTGCGCTCGATCCTGGAGAATGTTCTTCTGGATGTGATGTACGAACTACCCTCATCTAACGATGTAACCAAGGTGGTTGTTGATGAGAGTGTGATCAAGGGCGATGCAGAGCCGCTGTTGATCTATGAGTCAAGCGAGCAGAAGGCTATCGCATCTGGCGAATAAACTTCGTTTTACTGTAATTCACTGACAATCAGCTCTTGATTGTCAGTTCGAAAGACCTCACCTCCTATTTTAAGCCCGGTATAAAAATGCTAGGGTTTATCGCACAATATTAGAGAGGCACCTATGAGCGAAATCGAACAGACAGAATCACCGGATAGTAAAGAGACCACCCCCGTTCTCCCTCTGAGAGACGTGGTTGTCTATCCACATATGGTGATCCCCCTATTTGTCGGGCGTGAAAAGTCGATACGTGCTTTAGAGGAGTCTATGGCCAGCGATAAGGAGATCCTGCTGGTAGCACAGAAGAGTGCCTCTGAAGATGAGCCTCAGCTCGATGAGATCTTCCGTATCGGTACCATTGCAAACATCCTGCAGCTGCTTCGCCTGCCTGATGGCACTGTTAAGGTTCTGGTTGAAGGAAAAAGTCGTGCTCATATCGATGAGTTTGTGACTGATGATGACTATATCGCAGCTAAAATTTCAATTCCCGAGAGTGGCGACATTGATGAGAAGGAGGCTGAAGTACTCTCTCGCTCCCTTGTTGGACAATTCGAAAGCTACATCAAGATCAATAAGAAGATCGCCCCTGAGGTGATGAATTCGTTGGCCGGTATCGACGATCCAAATCGTCTGGTCGATACTGTTGCCGCACACATGTCGCTTAAAATCGATGAGAAGCAGTCTATCCTTGAGACGGTTGATCTACAGCAACGTTTCGAAAAACTACTTGCCCTGATTGAATCAGAACTTGATCTATTGAGTGTTGAGAAACGCATCCGCGGTCGAGTTAAGAAGCAGATGGAGAAAAGTCAGCGAGAGTACTACCTGAATGAGCAGATTAAGGCGATTCAGAAGGAGCTGGGGGATATGGATGAGGCGGCTCCCAATGAGCTTGAGGAGCTAGAGCAGAAAATTAAAGAGGCGGGCCTTCCTAAAGAGGCTAAAAAGAAGGCTGAATCTGAACTAAATAAGCTGAAGATGATGTCTCCACAATCAGCTGAAGCGACTGTTGTCAGAACTTATATCGATACGATTGTGAATCTTCCCTGGAAGAAAAAGACCAAAGTTCGCAAAGACCTGGCCAAGGCTGAAGCGGTACTCAACGAGGATCACTACGGTCTGGAGAAGGTTAAGGAGCGCATTCTCGAATATCTTGCGGTACAGCAGCGCGTCTCTAAATTGAAGGGGCCAATCCTCTGTCTGGTAGGACCTCCTGGTGTCGGTAAGACCTCTCTGGGAGAGTCGATCGCGCGTGCGACAAATCGAAAATATGTCCGTATGGCTCTCGGTGGGGTTCGTGATGAATCTGAAATTCGGGGACATCGTCGCACCTATATCGGCTCGATGCCCGGTAAAATTCTGCAAAATATGAGTAAAGTGGGTACCAAAAATCCACTTTATCTACTTGATGAGATCGACAAGATGGCCGCAGATTTTCGCGGAGATCCCGCCTCTGCTCTTCTTGAAGTGCTTGATCCAGAACAGAATCACACCTTTAGTGATCACTACCTGGAGGTCGATTACGATCTATCAGATGTGATGTTCATTGCAACCTCAAACTCAATGAATATTCCTGCGCCTCTGCTTGATCGTATGGAGGTGATTCGTCTTGCCGGTTATACCGAGGACGAAAAACAGAATATCGCCATTAAGTATCTTGTACCAAAAGAGCTTAAGGCAAATGGTCTTAAGCCGGAAGAGATTGAGATTGCTGAAGAGTCTATTCTCGATATCATCCGTTACTACACCCGTGAGGCGGGCGTGCGTAATCTGCAACGAGAGATTGCCAAGATCTGTCGAAAAGTGGTTAAGCAGCTATTATTGAAGGCATCGGAAGCTCCAGTAGTCGTTACTCCAGATGATCTTGAAGAGTTGTTAGGAGTTAAGCGCCACCGCTATGGACTGGCTGAAGAATCCGACCAGGTCGGTCAGGTTACAGGTCTGGCATGGACAGAGGTGGGTGGAGAGCTTCTCACTATTGAAACAGCTGTCGTAGATGGTAAAGGCAAGCATAGTGTGACAGGGCAGTTGGGTGATGTAATGAAAGAGTCGATTCAGGCTGCAATCAGTGTCGTCAGGTCTCGTTCACGCTCTTTAGGAATTGAGAACGATTTCTATGAGAAGAAAGATATCCATATCCATGTTCCTGAGGGGGCAATTCCAAAAGATGGCCCAAGTGCCGGTGGTGGAATGTGCACAGCTGTCGTATCTGCTCTAACAGGGATTCCTGTGCGTGCTGATGTTGCGATGACAGGGGAGATCACCCTGAGAGGTGAATTGCTACCCATCGGTGGTTTGAAGGAGAAACTATTGGCAGCGCATCGTGGTGGTATCACAACGGTTATTATCCCAGAAGAAAATCGTCGAGATCTAAAGGATGTTCCCGACAATATCAAAGCACATCTGGAGATAAAGCCGGTACGCTGGATTGATGAAGTTTTGGCGATTGCATTGGTTGAGCAGCCCCATCCATTAGCCGATGAGGTGGAGTTGGATGCAGCCACCAAAAAAGCTAAAATCGACTCTCAGCAACTGCAAACTCACTAATTGCGGAATTAGTAACGTTTTTTACCAAAATAGCGACGTTGTTGCTTGACCTTGAAAGGGCCACTTGGTATAAATTCGCCGGTAATTTCAAAGGGTGCAGCATGGTTGCTGCGACCAAGTTTTCATAAATGTCATAATAATTGAGGAAGAGTCAGTGAATAAATCTGAACTAGTAGATGCTGTTGCCGAGAGTGCCGATATTACAAAAGCTGCTGCCGCCCGTGCTGTTGACGGAATGGTGGATGCGATCACTTCTGCACTAAAATCTGGGGATCAAGTGAGCCTAATCGGCTTCGGTACATTCCTAACTCGTGACCGTGCTGCACGCACAGGTCGTAATCCACGTACTGGTGATACCATTCAAATTAAAGCAGCAAAAACTCCTGCATTTAAAGCTGGAAAAGCCCTAAAGGATGCAGTAAACTAGCGCCGCTTTAATCGATGGGTGCTTAGCTCAGCTGGGAGAGCATCGCCCTTACAAGGCGAGGGTCGGGGGTTCGATCCCCTCAGCACCCACCATATTAGGAGCGGTAGTTCAGTTGGTTAGAATACCGGCCTGTCACGCCGGGGGTCGCGGGTTCGAGTCCCGTCCGCTCCGCCAACACTAAAAGGGCGCATTTTTTAATGCGCCCTTTTTTTTTAATTATTTTTTTTCGGATTTTTTAGGTAATAGGCAAATATGCTGCAATTTATTCGTGATCGTGCTCAAGGTTGGATTGCCTGGGTAATCGTTGGATTAATCATAATTCCGTTTGCGCTCTGGGGTCTTAACCAGTATGTCGGTGGTGGCGGTGAAATTGCAGCTGCTGAGGTCAATGGTCAGGAGATCAGCCAGAGACTGCTGCAAGAGACCTACTATCGTCAACGTCAGCGTCTACAGCAGATGTTTGGTGATCAACTTCCAGAAGAGCTCTTTTCAGAGAGCTCAATGAAAAAGCAGCTACTGCAGCAGCTAATCGAAGATGAGCTGATTCTACAGTCGGGATTCTCATCAAAAATGAGAGTAGGCGACGATCAGTTGGTTGCAACAATTCACTCTATTGATGCATTTAAGGAGAGTGGTCAGTTTTCTAATGAACTCTATGAGAGAGTATTGAGAACACAGGGAATGCAGCCTGGGGGTTTTGAGGCGAGATTGCGCCGAGATTTGATGCTTCAACAATACCGAGGTGGTATAGAAGGTAGTGAGTTTACTACGCCGGTCGAGAAAAAGATGGTTGCTGACCTCAATCAGCAGCAACGTCAGATTGAGTATGTGACTGTACCTGTAAGTAATTTCAGTTCATCGGCCTCGGTAACCGCGGATGAAATTCAGAGCTATTACGAACAGAATCAGACTAAATATAGAACACCTGAAATGGTTAAGGTCAGTTATGTTGAGCTTAAGCAGGATGCGATTGCATCTGAGATCGAGGTTGATGAATCTGTTCAGAAAGAGCGTTACGATGCTCAAATCCTGAACTATAAAACACCAGAAGAGCGCAGAGCTCGCCATATCCTAATTATGGATGATGACGATGCGAAGGCGAAGCAGGAGGCTGATGCCGCTCTCGCTCGAGTTAATGCTGGCGAGTCATTTGAAGAACTTGCCAAAGAGCTCTCTAAGGATCCCGGTTCTGCCTCTCAGGGTGGTGATCTTGGATTCTTTGGTCTTGGCTTGATGGATAAAGCGTTTGAAGATGCCGCCTATCAGCTCCAGATTGGCGAGGTTAGCCCTGTCATCAAAAGTGAGTTCGGTTACCACATTATTAAACTCGAAGAGATTCGGGGTGGTGTGACCAAGAGCTTTGCTGAAGTAAAAGATGAAATTCTTGCAGAGATTCAGCAGGAGAATGCTGAAAAGGACTTCTTTGATCAGGCGGAGCTGTTAGCAAATTACACCTATGAGCAGCCCGACACTCTGCAGGTTGCAGCTGAGCAGTTAAATTTATCAATCCAGCAGACACCACTCTTTGGAAGAAATGGTGGTACAGGAATTGCGAAAAACCAGAAATTTTATCAGGCGGCATTCAGCGAAGATGTTCTTCAGCGTGGTAATAACAGTGAAGTGATTGAGCTTTCTAAAACACATTTTGTCGTACTTCGACTTGATGAACACCAGCCTGAAGCTACTCAGCCTCTGGATTCGGTAAGGGGTGTTATTGAGAAGCAACTGTTAAAGGACAAGGCGGAAGAGGGTGCTCAGCTTTATGCGAAATCACTCATTGACAATATTTCTGCCGGTGAAAAGGCAGAGGCTCTGGCCAAAAGTGAGAAGCTCAGTTGGAGTGCGAATACTATTACACGTGATAGCAAAGATGTTGATCGAGCGATTGTCAGCGCTTCATTTAAAATGTCTCACCCTCAACTGGGTGAATCGACAAAAGATCTGGTAAAGCTCGCTAATGGGGATCAGGTTATTGTGGTTTTAAACGCTATCATTTCACCAGATGCTGAGAAGGCTAAGGTAGATGAAAAGGATGAGAAAACGCTCAGAAAGGGTTATGCCTCTGCCAGCTATAGTTCAATAGTGAGTCAGTTACGTAACAGCTCTGATATTACTGTTAACCGCTGATCCCCAACTACTGAAACTAGAAAAGCCCCGTCTAGCGGGGCTTTTTTTATGGTGCCAGGTTTGTGACAGGATATGGATTACTCATCGGGAAGAGTCATGGTTTGAATGTGAAAACCACCATCGACATAGATAATTTCTCCACTTATTCCTGAGGCAAGATCCGATGCAAGAAATGCTGTTGCGTTGCCAACCTCTTCAATAGTGACATTACGGCGCAGAGGTGAATTTTTCTCGCCATAATCTAGAAGCTTGTTGAAATCACTTATGCCCTTGGCTGCGGGTGTTTTGATTGGGCCTGCAGAGATAGCATTTACCCGAACCTGATCAGGCCCCATGCTTGCCGCCATATAGCGCACATTCGCCTCGAGACTCGCTTTAGCTAAACCCATTACGTTGTAGTGTGGCACAGCACGTTGTGCCCCTAGATAACTCATGGTGATGAGAGATGATCCTTTGCTGAGCATTGGGCGTGCCGCCTTAGCCAGAGCAACAAAGCTATAAGAGCTAATATCATGTGCAATATGGAATCCCTCACGTGTGACATCATCTACATAATCACCCTCAAGCTGCTGAGCAGGGGCATAGGCGACAGCATGAACAATAATATCTAACTTGTCCCATCGCTTTCGTAGATTAACAAAGAGGTTCTCAATCTGTTCATCACTTGAGACATCAAGAGGAAAAATAGTCTCCGTCTCACACTGTTTCGCTATCTTTTCAACACGACCTTTAAGTTTATCGTTCTTATAGGTTAGAGCAAGATTGGCCCCTTCACGATGGAAAGCCTCAGCAACACCGCTCGCAATTGAGCGATTGCTGGCAATACCAACAATAAGTGCATTTTTGCCCTGAAGAAACCCCATTTTTAACTCCTGTTGTTCTTGGTCGCATTAACTCGTAACATCTATCCGCGCGACAACTCTTCATCACTTTGAAGAGCCTGTCGGGGTATTCAGGTATGATACCGTTACGAATAAAATCAGACCAGAGATAAGGCGGTTTAGCAGGTGAAATTTAGTGCAATTATTGGGTTCATCATCACAATTTTTGGAACAATAAATTGTGATGTGGTTGTCGCTGCACCATCTCAGGCGTTGGGTTATGAGGCCAAATATAAGCAGGGATTTGAGCACTTCGACTACGTCAATCCAGATGCTCCAAAGGGAGGTGAGCTGAACCTCTCGTCCGTAGGCAATTATGACAGCCTCAATCCATTTATCCTCAAAGGAATTAGTGCAGAGGGGCTCTCGGGATTGATGTTCGAAACATTGATGACACCAAGCCTTGATGAGCCATTCAGTCAGTACGGTCTACTCGCTAGCGATGCTCAGCTCGCGGCGGATAAACTTTCAGTCACTTTCACAATCAATCCCAAGGCTCGATTCTATGATGGCAGCCGAGTAACGGCGGAGGATGTTAAGTTCTCTTTCGACACCCTTAAGAGTGATAAAGCGCATCCTCAGTATCGATACTATTGGGCCGATATTACTCAAGCTGTGATGGTTGATGACAGTGTGGTTCGATTTGAATTTGCAAAGGTCAATCCAGAATTGCACCTGATTGCCGGCCAGATTCCTATCTTTTCTCGACATTGGGTTAAGGATGGCGCCTTTGATAAATTGTCTAAGGTTGAACCGCTCACCTCTGGCCCCTATAGAATTGAATCATATGATCTGGGTAAGCAGATCAGTTACGTGCGTAATCGTGATTACTGGGCCAGGGATCTTCCAGTTCGTCGTGGGATGTATAATTTCGATCGTATCACCTACAAGTACTATCGAGATGCCACAGTCGCGCTAGAGGCATTTAAAGCGGGTGAGTATGAGTTTAATCATGAATATAACTCAAAAAAATGGGCCACAGATTATACGGGGCCACGTTTTGATTCTGGTGATATTGTGATCAATACGCTGCCTCATAAAAATAATGCGGGGATGCAGGGTTTTATTTTTAATACCCGAAAAGAGCTCTTCAAAGACCAGCGAGTTAGACGTGCCATCACCCTTGCGCTCGATTTTGACTGGTCTAATCGTAAGCTTTTCTACAATCAATACCAACGCTGTGATAGTTATTTCAGTAATAGCGAGTTGGCATCAACCGGTCTACCTGAAGGGGAGGAGCTCAAACTACTGGAGCCGTTCAGGGAGCAGTTGCCCGAAAGGATATTTACCAGTGAGTGGCAGCCTCCAACCACCAAAAAGCCGGCCTCGTTACGTAATAATCTGCGTAAAGCAAATCGGCTATTAAAGTCGGCCGGTTGGCAGGTGAAAAATGGTCAGCTGACAAATGGTGCTGGTGAGCAGTTTAGCTTTGATGTGATACTGGCACAGAAGGGATTCGAGAGAATTATGGCACCTTTTGCGCGGAATCTTAAAAAGCTCGGCATATCAGTCGATTATCGAACGGTTGATGTCGCCCTCTATCAACAGCGAATGGATAGCTTTGATTTTGATATGGTGGTTTCCAGTTTCGGTCAGTCTCAATCTCCCGGTAATGAACTTAAGGGGATGTTCCACTCAAGTTCAGCCGGTCAAAATGGTTCACGCAACCTTATCGGCATCAGTGATCCGGTTGTCGATGCGATGATTGACAGGGTGATCTATGCCAAAAGCAGAACAGAGCTGGTCACCGCCGTTCATGCACTTGATCGGGTTTTACTTCATGGGGACTATCTCGTTCCTCACTGGTATATCGCCAGCCATCGCATCGCCTATTGGGATCGGTTTGGCTCTCCTGACACGCTGCCTCTCTACTATGATGTTGAGAGCTGGATGGTGGCGAGCTGGTGGAAAAAATAGCTGTATAGAGCCGAAGTTAACTCAATCTCCCGATGCTGAATTATATTCTTAAACGACTGCTACTGATGATCCCAACCCTGTTTGGGGTGATGCTTGTCACCTTTGTGGTGACTCAGTTTGTTCCAGGAGGACCAGTTGAACAGTTGATGTCTCAACTTAAAGGGCAGGGGGCGGTCCATGGTGAAGCGAGTAGCGGTCTTGAGGGGCTCTATCGTGGTGCCAAGGGTCTTAATCCTGAGCGTTTGGCTGAACTGAAAACACTCTATGGTTTTGATAAACCGGCCTGGCAAAGATTTGGTGAGATGATCGCCAACTACATCACTTTTGATCTGGGAGATAGTTACTTCCACCATCAGTCGGTGGTTGATCTGGTTATCTCCAAACTACCGGTTTCGATCAGTCTTGGTGTCTGGACCTTTCTCATCACCTATCTCACCTGTATTCCACTAGGTGTCGCAAAGGCGGTACGTGATGGCTCCACTTTTGATGTGGTGACCAGCACCATGATACTGGTTGGCTATGCCATTCCAGGATTTGTGCTGGGTGTCACCCTGCTGGTGCTATTTGGAGGAGGCAGTTTCTGGGATATCTTCCCATTACGCGGTCTCACCTCGGATAACTGGGAGCAGATGCGCTGGTATGAGCAGATTCTAGACTACCTATGGCATATGGTTTTACCGATCACCGCATCGGTTGTGGGGAGTTTTGCCGTAATGACCATGCTGACTAAAAACAGCTTTATCGAAGAGATTCGCAAACAGTACGTACTCACCGCCCGTGCCAAGGGGCTCTCAGAAAACCGAGTCCTCTATGGTCATGTCTTTAGAAATGCGATCATCCCGCTCATAACCGGTTTTCCGGCAGCATTTATTGGCGCCTTCTTTTCAGGCAGTCTATTGATTGAGACCATCTTTTCACTTGATGGACTGGGGCTGCTCTCATATGAATCGGTAATAAAACGAGACTATCCGGTCGTGTTGGGAACTCTCTATCTATTTACACTGCTGGGTCTCGTGGCCAAGCTGCTGACCGATCTCTGTTATGTTTGGGTTGATCCTCGAATCCAATTCAGCTCGATGGATAACCGCTAATGGAGCATTCTACAAACATGACTCCAGCAAGTTTACCTACAGCTTCATCAAGGGCGTGGCAACGCTTCAAAGCGAATCGGCGTGGTTACTATAGCCTGTGGATCTTTCTGTTGCTGTTTATCCTGAGTCTGTTTGCAGAGCTTCTCTCAAATGATCGACCCATAATGGTCAACTACGAGGGGGAGAATTATTACCCTCTGTTTATCACTTATCCTGAGACAACCTTTGGTGGTGATTTTGAGACAGAGACCGACTATCTCGACCCCTACATCAGAGACAAGATAACCACCGCCCCCAACTGGTCCATCTATCCACTGAATCATTTCAGCTTTGATACGATCAACTATGATGCTGAGGCTGCTAATCCTGCTGCCCCCTCAAATGATAATCTGCTTGGTACAGATGACCGAGGGCGAGATGTACTGGCTCGCCTGATATATGGATTCCGCGTGTCGGTGCTGTTTGCCCTGGTGTTGACCATTATTGGCACATTGACCGGAATTATTGCAGGGGCGATACAGGGCTATTATGGGGGACGTATCGATCTGGTTTCGCAACGTCTCATCGAGGTATGGGCCTCAATGCCTGAACTCTACCTGCTGATCATTTTTGCCTCGATTTTTAATCCTAGCCTGCTGTTGCTAATCATCCTGCTAAGTCTATTTGGCTGGATGGGACTTGCCGACTATGTGCGTGCCGAATTTCTTAAGGGTCGTAATCTAGAATTTGTGAAGGCGGCCAGGGCACTTGGGCTCAACAATCGAACCATCATGTGGCGCCATCTTCTACCCAATGCGATGACTCCTGTGATCACCTTTTTACCCTTCAGGATCAGCGGAGCAATTCTTGCTCTCACCAGTCTCGACTTTCTCGGTATCGGTGTGCCGCCCTCAACGCCCAGTCTAGGTGAACTGCTCGCACAGGGAAAAGAGAATATCTCTGCCTGGTGGCTCTCAATCTCTACCTTTAGTGTGCTGGTCGGCACGCTGGTGCTACTCATCTTCATCGGTGAGGCACTGCGTGAATCATTTGACACACGGAGAGGTTAGCAAGAGTGACTATCTCTGATAAGCATTTGATTAGCATTGACAATCTATCCATCGCCTTTGGCAGAGTGGAGCAGGAGGTTGTGGTTGAAGGTGTCAGCTTCACTATCGCTGCAGGTGAAAAGTTGGCGCTGGTTGGAGAGTCGGGATCAGGTAAATCGGTCACAGCACTCTCTATTCTTCAGCTGCATGATCGCACACAGTGTCGATACCCAAGCGGCAGCATCTATTTTGATCAGAGGGACCTTCTAAAAGAGCCAGAGGATGAGCTACGCCGTATCCGTGGTCGTGATATTGCAATGATCTTCCAGGAGCCGATGACAGCCCTTAATCCGCTACAGACGATTGGTGATCAGGTTTCAGAATCGGTTATCGTACACGAGGGTGTGAACCGTTTTGATGCGCTTAATCGTGCTGCGGCTTTGCTAGATCGTGTCGGTATTGATGATTCCAAAAGACGACTTAAAGATTTTCCTCACCAACTATCTGGCGGGCAGAGACAGCGTGTCATGATCGCGATGGCCCTTGCATGCAAACCAAAGTTGCTGATTGCCGATGAGCCAACAACTGCTCTGGATGTGACGATACAGCAGCAGATCCTTGAACTGCTTGATCAGCTCCAGCGTGAGGAGGGGATGGCGGTACTGCTGATCAGTCACGATTTAAACATGGTGCGCTCCTTTGCCGACAGGATTTGTGTGATGGAGCAGGGCAAAATTGTCGAACAGGGCGAGCTACAATCGATTTTTAACAGTCCACAGCATCCATATACCCAGAAGCTGATTGCCAGTGAACCTGAGCGCTTTGAAAACCTCGATAGCATCACCAACAGCTATGACGACAGACCACTGGTGATTGGTGAGGCGGTACGTTGTCACTTTCCGATCCGTGCCGGTCTGCTGCAGCGACAGGTTGATGCTGTCCGTGCAGTTAACGATGTGGATATTGAGCTCTATACTGGGGAGACTCTCGGTATTGTTGGTGAATCCGGTTCAGGTAAAACAACTCTAGGAATGAGTCTGTTACGGCTTCAACATAGTCAGGGAGCGATCACCTTTGATGGTATTCGCATCGATCAGATGGCTGAACGGGAGCTACGCAGACTGAGGCGCAATTTTCAGGTGGTATTTCAGGATCCCTTCTCATCACTATCTCCTCGGATGACAATTGAGCAGATTATCGGTGAAGGAGTTACGCTTCACTATCCAGAACTTACCGAAGCGCAGCATCGGGAGCGGATTATCAATGTAGTCAATGAGGTGGGGCTTGATCAGAGTGTGCTTCATCGTTATCCCCATGAATTCTCCGGGGGGCAGCGTCAGCGTATCGCCATTGCGCGGGTGGTGGTGCTTGAGCCTAAACTGATTCTACTTGATGAGCCGACCAGTGCTCTTGATATCTCGATTCAGAAGCAGGTGTTGGAGCTACTTAGAGAGCTGCAGATCAAACATGGTATGAGCTATCTGTTCATCTCCCATGACCTGAATGTGATCCGTTCTGTCTCGCATCGGGTTGTGGTGATGCATCACGGTGATGTTGTTGAGCATGGTGAAACGTTACAATTGTTCGATAATCCACAACACCCCTATACCCAAACTCTACTGAATGCTGCCCGCTATAAGGCAGTGACTAACGGCTAATTTAAACTGACTGAGAAATATGGAAGAAGATTATTCAAAATATATCCCGCTGGTGATTATCGCACTGCTCACTGTGATGCAGATTGTGATGCGACTCTCATCAAGACTGGCACGAGGCAAAAAGGTATCAGCGCTTGAGGGGATCGCATCAAAAGAGCAATTGCAGATGGAGCGTCTGGTTATCTATTTCACCAGTGGATTTTGCGGACCATGCAAAACGATGGCTCCGATGATAGATAGCTTAATGAATGAGACTGGCGCCATCATCAAGCTCGATGCGCTGGAGTATGGAGAGATGGCAACAGAGATGGGGGCACGTGGTGCACCGGCCTTTGTGCTTGTTGAGAATGGCGTCATTAATAAAGTGCACCTCGGTGCCTTAACCGAAAAACGAATTAAAGAGATGTTAAAGCTGTGAATCCATTGATTATATTCCATGCCAACTGCCTTGATGGTTTTGGTGCGGCTTATGCCGCCTGGCTCCACTTCGGTGATGGTAATTGTGATCTGCACCCTGCAAGTCACGGTAAGGGACTTCCTGAGTGTGATGGTCGTAAGGTCTATATTCTCGACTTCTCCTACCGCCGTGATGTGATGCAGGAGCTGTGTCAGCGAGCCGAATCGGTCATCGTAATTGACCATCATATCTCCGCCTATAAAGATATGCGGGGGCTAGATGATGAGATCGATAACCTGACCCTCGACTTCAATATGGATCGCTCAGGTGCTGTACTGGCATGGCTCTATTTTCACCCCGGAAAAGAGATTCCTAATCTGTTGCTAGATGTTGAAGATCGGGATATCTGGAAATTTGAACATGAGGGGAGCGCCGATAGAACAGCTGCGCTGATGTCCTACAAATTTGATCTGGCGCAGTGGCATCAGTGGTGTAGTGATAGTGATGCCTATGAAATCCTGGCCCGCGAGGGGGCTGCGATAAACCGATTCCGTCGACAGATGATTGAACGTCACAAAAAGAGGGCGATCATTGGAAAGATTTCAGGTTATACCGTGCCTATCGTCAACTGCCCCAGCGAGATTATCAGCGAACTAGTCGGTGAGCTTTCTGTCGGTTACCCATTTGCTGCAGGTTTCCAGGATGGCGAAGAGAAACGGTCATGGTCACTTCGATCTGATGGAGACAATGGTGAAGATGTCTCACAAATTGCAGCAGCTTATGGAGGCGGCGGTCATAGAAATGCGTCCGGTTTTGCCACACCGCAGCATTTAGAGTTTGTCTTTGAACCGACTGAGAATGGCTAAAGATGAGTGTTGATATATTCAGTTCTGAGGAGGTCTTCAGAGCCGCATTTATAACTGGACTTGAGCAGATGCTGACGGAGCACGATGGTCTCGGCGTTTTTATCCTGGTGATGGCAAATGCTTTGATTGCTCCAGAGATATGGGAACACCTTGATCCTGAGCTACACAAACAGTTTGATGAGAACGCCGCTTATTTCAGAGATACGTTAACTCGAGGAGAGCTGCTTAACGCCACCGATGATGATATTCAGGTCTTCCTGAAGATGATGGTGGTCGGTTATAAAAATCTGGCTCCCAGTGAGCAACAC
>JAPHSO010000375.1 GCA_026193675.1 Gammaproteobacteria bacterium
AAGCTCTTACGTTGACCATAGTAGGCCTGTGTTAGTGCTGCCACTGCATTGGTAATGTTGTCATTAGGAGCCTTAACACAGTAACCATCCAGCCAGTCGAAGGCGTCGTTCATGGTGTGATCTCCCAGAATATTAAAGTTCTGAGGAATCATTAGATTAAATGCTGTGAGGTAACCAAAGATAAAGTGTTTAAACCGATCCATCTCCTTGCCGTGCTCAAGACGGGCCTCCATATAGGTTTGGCAACTCTCTGAACCTTTGCCATAGGTGGCAAATTTTTGGTTCATATCTTTAGCCAGTAGCGGTGTTGATAGTGTCACTATAGCCAATAGAGCAATGGTTCTATACATCTTCACAATTTTGTCTCATCATTAAATTAGAGCGATTATCAACTATAGCGCCATCCCGTATCAAATCCAGGAAAGTTGGCTTAGGGGAAATGTTTAGTGATCGGCCAGAAACTCCATTAATCCCTCTACCAGCTCTTCACCATAGAGATCTCGGAAAAAGTGATCTGCACCATCGATCACCAGCAATCTATTCTTATCACCCTGTAGCTGTTCCCGGCTCTGTTCGATCAGCCCTTCGACCACCTTATCCTCGCTACCTGCGATGACCAACATCGGCTCATCAATTTTGGCGAACAGATCTGGCGAGTTACGACGCACATCAGGGTGATAGTTGCTGACAAAGGCCTCGGCCGTCGCCTGTGTATCGGCACAGTAGATAAAGCCTATCCCTTGCATCATCTCTTGACCTTTGCCACCGGCAACCATCTCTTTGGCCTGCTTCAGCGGTTGCTCGAGATCGGTTTTATAACGCTTCTGATAACCTTCAACTGCGCCCGCCGCACTCCAGGTAGCCGGTGCAACCAGCACCACCTGCTTTACAGCAGGATCACTATGCTCTGCCGCATACCATGCTGTCTGATTACCGCCACGAGAATGGCCCAAAACAACAATATGTTCTGTACCGCCTCTCTTTAACCAGCCAACCCAGGCTGCAATTTCATCAACTGCATCGCTGTAGCTGTAGGTGTGAGGCACTGCACAATCATAAGGGCCATGACGATTATCAAGACCAAGGCTTAAATTAATGGCCAGTGAATTTAGCCCTTCGTTAGCGAGCAGCTCCTGCAGCGCTTCGACAATCTCCATCTTGTTATGGGCAAGTGTACCGTGGGTGATGAGAACCGTACGGTTACTTGGAGTCTGATCCTCCGCAACGATCAGGTTGCCGTTAAGGGTGATGCCACCATGTTTAACGGTCACCTCTTTAGCCGCCGATGTGGCCGCACAACCAATTAACAGTAAAGCCAGTAGTGGCCTGATCATATAAGTTAAATTCATCAACCCTTCCCAAGTCTGATTTTGATAAACGGTTTATAATACCCCAAACAAACAGGGAGATATTCCATACTATGTTTACCGGTATTATTCAGGGTACGGCTGAGATCGTCAAAATTGATGAGAAGAAAAATTTCCGTACCCACACTGTTCGCCTGCCTCAAGGTTTGACCCACGGCATAGAGCTTGGCGCCTCGATCGCTCACAACGGCTGCTGTCTAACGGTGACTAAATTTGAAGATGGACTCGCCTCCTTCGATCTGATGCAGGAGACCCTGCGTTTGACCAATCTTGGAGAGCTTAGCGTAGGTGATCAGGTTAATGTTGAACGTGCCGCACGTTTTGGTGATGAGATTGGTGGTCATGCAATGTCCGGACATATCATCACCACAGCTAATGTCGTTGCCATTAATAAAAGCGAAAACAACCTGCAGATCCGCTTTGAGATCGATTCCGCTTTTTCTAAATATATCTTTACCAAGGGCTACATCGGCATTGATGGCATTAGCCTCACCATTGGGGATGTTGAAGGGAACCGGTTTGAAGTGAACCTGATCCCTGAGACCATCGAACGAACCACTATCGGCAGCTACCGGGTTGGCGATCGCATCAATATTGAGGTCGATCCCCAGACCCAGGCAATAGTCGATACTGTTGAGCGAACTTTAGCGCAACAGAGATAGTTCGTAATTCCAATAAACGACTAATCTTTACCGCTACTCTTCAGTGAGGCCCTGAACTTCACAACCTTCGGCGCAATGATTGCCCGACAATAGGGCTGATCCGGATTCAGATCAAAATAGTGCTGATGGTAATCCTCGGCTCTATAGAACTCCGGCGCCTCGGAAAGCTCTGTAACAATCTCGCTACTCCACAGATTGGCAGCACTCAACTCGCTCATCACCTCTTCAGCAGCCTGTCGCTGTCCTGAATTATGATAGAAGATCACCGAACGGTACTGACTGCCGCGATCATTGCCCTGCCGATTCAACGTCGTAGGATCGTGGATTGCGAAAAAGTGGTAGAGAATCTCTTTATAACTAATTATTTGCGGATCAAACACAATCTGCACCACCTCAGCGTGGCCTGTGGCTCCGGTACAGATCTGTTGATAGGTTGGATTTGGTCGCTCTCCACCGGCATATCCAACAGTGACATCCTTGATACCTGCCAATGGTTCGAAAATTGGTTCCAGACACCAGAAACATCCTCCCCCAATCGTGGCAAGCTCCATTCCTCTCTGCAGACCCATTTCACCATCCATATCTATACCTTTATATATCATCGCTATCTCCCTTAGATGTCACTGCCTTTCCCCCTTTTCAACCACCAACAGCACATATCGTCGATCGTTCCTCAACTTTACACAATAGCGCACCAGAACAGTGCAAAACCGTTATCTCCTCCCCATGATGGTGCCAACTTCTATAAAAATAGGGATATTAGGCGCCAAAATGTGGCTAATTGCCGCAAATTAACAATTGGCATGATGATTGCGATTACCCAGGTATGTCATCTTGATCGGTATCGAAAGGGGTGATTAACACTGTTTTAATAACTGGAGGACAACAATGAAACTTGTCACAGCAATCATTAAGCCCTTTAAGCTGGATGACGTGCGCGAAGGACTTTCCGAAATCGGAGTTCAGGGCGTAACCGTCACCGAGGTTAAAGGTTTTGGCCGTCAAAAAGGTCACACCGAACTCTATCGTGGTGCAGAGTACGTCGTCGACTTTCTTCCTAAGGTGAAAGTTGAAGCGGCAGTTCCTGCAGATATGGTCGATCAGGTGATCGAGGCCATCAGTAACGCTGCCAACACAGGCAAGATTGGAGATGGAAAGATTTTTGTCTCTAACCTTGAGCAGGTTGTGCGTATCCGTACCGGTGAGACCGGTCCCGAAGCACTATAGGAGCATAGAGTGATGGAAAATCAAATATTTGAATTGCAGTACGCTATGGACACCTTTTACTTCCTGGTGATGGGTGCTTTGGTTATGTGGATGGCAGCAGGTTTTGCCATGCTAGAAGCCGGTATGGTTCGCGCTAAAAATACCGCTGAGATCCTCACTAAGAACGTTGTTCTGTTTGCTATCGCCTGTACCGCCTACCTCGTTGTCGGTTACGAAATTATGTATGACGGTGGGATCTTCCTTGACGGCATCGCTGGCGGTGATGACTTGGTTAAAGATGCGCTGGCCAAATCGGCTGAAGAGGGCTTTAACGGTGGTTCAGTTTACGCTGGCGCCTCTGACTTCTTCTTCCAGGTTGTGTTTGTTGCGACAGCTATGTCTATCGTTTCCGGCGCGGTTGCTGAGCGTATGAAACTGTGGGCCTTCATGCTCTTCGCCGTTGTGATGACCTCAGTTATCTATCCGCTTGAGGGTTCATGGACCTGGGGCGGAAAGTCTGTATTCGGCATGTTCAGTTTGGGTGATGATTTTGGCTTCCTCGACTTTGCAGGATCTGGCATCGTGCATATGGCAGGCGCTGCAGCAGCTCTTGCCGGCGTACTGCTGCTGGGTGCTCGTAAGGGTAAATACACCAAGGATGGCGCAATCAATGCAATCCCTGGTGCCAACATGCCGCTGGCAACCCTCGGTACCTTCATCCTCTGGATGGGCTGGTTCGGCTTCAACGGCGGATCAGTTCTAAAACTGGGCGATATGGCTAGTGCCAACGCTGTAGCAATGGTCTTCCTGAATACCAACGCCGCTGCTGCCGGTGGTGTTATCGCGGCAATCATCCTGGCTCGTAGCCTGTTTGGTAAGGCTGACCTCACCATGGCACTCAACGGTGCTCTCGCCGGTCTTGTTGCAATTACCGCAGGTCCCGACACCCCATCACCAATGATGGCAACCATTATCGGTGCTGTTGGCGGGATCCTGGTGGTCTTCTCAATTGTCACTCTCGATAAGATGAAGATTGATGATCCGGTTGGAGCCATCTCAGTTCACGGTGTTGTTGGTCTATGGGGCCTACTGGCGGTTCCACTAACCAACTCTGATGCCACCTTTATCGGTCAGATTGTTGGTGCTCTCACCATCTTCATCTGGGTATTCGGAGCAAGCTTTGTAACCTGGATGGTGATCAAAGCGGTCATGGGTATCCGAGTCTCTGAAGAGGAGGAGTACGAAGGGGTAGATATCGGTGAGTGTGGTCTTGAGGCCTACCCTGAGTTTACCAAGAGCTAAAGTGCTATGACCTGACAACATAGGTCAGAAAAAAAGCAGGGCGTCCATAGGGCGCCCTTTTTTTGTTAGGGCTTTTTATCTTTTGATCGCCTTCAGTGCAATGTGGGTTAGATTCGGTTCAGCAATGATCCCAACAGGGCTACAGCAATCAAAAACTCATGAGGAAACTAACAGGTGATTCCGGTGTCTACTAGAAGCAATACAATGGTGGTGGTGTTACTCAGGCCGTAACTTCATATCAATCTAATATTCCTTAACGAGAGCCTGTTAATTGTTAAAGGTAGTTTTCAAAATGAATAAAATGTCGCCGCTTCTTGTTTTAGTCTCCATCCTCGTTATTAACACCTCTGTTAGTGCGGAAACAGATTCACGGATAGCGCTCAACCTGCCTACACAGATGGAGGAGCATCTACTTGGAAATATGCGCCAGCATCTAGTAGTCATAAACCGGCTATTGGACTTGGTGGGTCAGGAAAAACTGACTGAGGCGGCTGAATTGGCTGAAGCAGAACTTGGTATGAGCTCGCTTGATAAGCATGGCGCAAGCCATATAGCGCAGTTCTATCCGGTTCAATCTGCAAATTTTGGAACCGAGATGCACAAGGCTGCCAGCCGTTTTGCTCGTGTTGCTGAGGAGGGTGATCCCCTTGAAAGCTACAGGGCGATAGGTGCAATCACCCAAAACTGTGTCGGCTGTCATGCCACAGCCAAAGTCCGTTAGAGCGGTGCAGCAAATAGAAATAGTTAAACCGACTCTTTCTTCTCAATCCAGAATAGATACTGACCAAATGGTTCGCTTGAGTGAATCATCGGGTGGCCTGTCTGCTTACAGAAGGTATGGATCTCTTTACTCGAGTCCGGATGGGTAGCGGTCACCTTCAATACCTCTCCCGCCACCATCCGTGCCAGAGCCGCCTTAATACGCAGTGTCGGTAAGGGACAGTCTAGTCCCGATAGATCCTGCTCATTATCAAATTTATAGTTATTACCCTCACTCATCCGATCCATCGTATATACAAATGGGTTTTGCCACAATCATCTGTAACAGATCGATCCTGGCGGTAGATAGTTCAGTTAGAATGACTCCATGAACCGCCCGCTACTAGAGCTTCGAAAGCTCTCTACCCTGCACCTTAAGCCACTCTCCCTCTCTCTTTATAGGGGAGAAATATCAGCGCTGCGTGGTAGCTCTGGTGCCGGGAAAAGCCTGCTGTTGCGCTCAATTTGCGATCTGATTGAGCATCAGGGAGAGCTCTTTCTTAATGATGTGAGTCACCTGAAGATGGCCGCTCACCAGTGGCGTCGCTCTGTTGGAATGCTCGCCGCAGAGAGCCACTGGTGGCATGAAACTATCGGAGAACACTTCTCTGATCCGGCTGGAATTTCGGAACCTTTGTTACAACTTGGACTCTCTTCAGCAATTCTCGATCAGGGGGTAACCCACTGCTCCACAGGTGAGCGCCAACGCCTGGCCCTGATTCGATTGCTTCAGAACGAGCCGCAGGTACTCCTTCTGGATGAACCCACCTCGGGGCTTGATCAGACTTCAGCGCTTAAAGTTGAGGAGATGATTAAAAGCTATGTCGAACAACACCAGGCTGCCGCTATCTGGATCAGCCATGATCCTGAACAGTGTCGCCGCGTTGCAACTCATCAACTGATGATGGATAACGGCCTGGTCTCCGAGGATATTTTATGATCCTTCTCACTCCGCTAGATCTGACTATCGCAGCGCTGCTGGTACTGCTACTCGCCCTGGTTAGCTGGAGAAGTGGTGCCGCCGTAGAGCGTAAACTGCTCTGGTCTGCTGTCAGAACCACCCTGCAACTCCTGCTGATCGGCTGGATTTTAAAACTGCTGTTTGATCAGAGCAATCCGCTGTGGATAGCCCTGATGGCAACCATCATGCTGCTTATCGCAGGACGTGAGGTGATGAGCCGACAGCAGCGCTCCTTTAGTGGGATTTGGGGCTATGGCATGGGAACAGTAGCGATGTTTGTCTCCTCTTTCGGAGTTGCCCTGATCGCGCTGCAGTTCATTATCCGGCCTGAGCCATGGTATATGCCCCAATATGCGATACCCCTACTGGGGATGCTTTTGGGCAATACGATGAATGGAATATCTCTGGGTCTTGACCGTCTGACCAGCTCTGCCTGGGAGCAACGTCATCAGCTTGAGGCCAAACTGATGCTCGGTTTTACCGCCAGAGATGCGATGAGCCCACTACGACGTGATGCTATTCGTGTCGGTATGATTCCCATGATCAATGCCATGGCTGCAGCCGGTGTTGTCTCTCTCCCAGGGATGATGACCGGTCAGATTCTTGCCGGAGCTCCACCAATGGAGGCGGTCAAATACCAGATTCTTATTATGTTCCTTATTACCGTTGGAACAGGATTTGGAACCCTGGTCGCCACCACCGCAGGCACCTCCCGCCTGTTTGATGATCGTGAACGGCTGCGTCTGGACCGATTAAAGAAGAAAGTCAACTAGCCGATTAAGCCTCTACAGTGATGGAATTTCCCCACTCACTCTATTACATTAGGATTATGTTACTTTGGCTACCTCTGACATGCAGAGCATCCAATACCCGATAGAGAGTGAAAAAGAGATCATAAAATGTCTAAGAGACCCTCCTTCTACGCAGATGATGCCATTGCCTATGTTGAGACTTATAAAAGCTTAACCTCAAAAAACCTTCAGCAGATTACGCAGATGAAGGAGGAGTTGGAGTCAAAATACTGGGATGGCACCCAAAGTGATCACTTCTACTATGTAAAGTTGCGCGCCCACGAACATGCTCTGCAATATAAAGAGACTGGCCGGGCACATGATGGCATGGTCATTATTGGTGACGCTCCAAAAAATCAGCAAACTGGCCTCTCGGAAGAGGAGGCGAAGGTGAAAGAGCTTGAGGAAGAGGCAAAAAAATTCTCTGACGCAGTCAAAAATATGCAGACGGAGCTTAAAAAGGGTCAGGCCAGAGAGGTCTCTCTCAAAGGCGAAATAATCCAACGCGATCAGGCAATTAAGCGCCTACAGCGCCAGATGAATAATACTCAGGGAACCTATGCAGTATTAATCAGTATTCTGATACTTGCTTCTGCACTTGCATTCTGGCTCTAACGTCGACATATAAGCAAACACTAATAGAATCAATTTACGGAACCAATCACAATGAGCAAACACTACGACCTTCTCTCAATCGGTGGCGGCAGCGGCGGCCTTTCGGCAGCAGAACGCGCAGCAATGTATGGTAAAAAGGCGGCTGTAATCGAGATGGGCAAGATGGGCGGCACCTGCGTTAACGTCGGTTGTGTTCCTAAAAAGGTGATGTGGAATGCCGCTTCTGTAGCTCACACCCTGCACGATGCTAAAGATTACGGTTTTGACATCCGCTTTGAGGGCTTCGACTGGGCCAAGCTGGTTGAGGGTCGTGAAAAATATATTAAGGGGATCAACGACTGGTATGGAAACTATCTGGACGACTCGAAGATCGACTGGATTAGAGGTGAGGCCAAATTTGTCGATGCCCACACCCTGGAGGTCAACGGTGAGCAATATACAGCCGATCATATCGTCATCTCTCCCGGCGGTGTTCCTGCCGTACCCAATGTAGACGGGGCCGAGCACGGTATCACCTCCGACGGTTTCTTTGCCCTCAATGAGCAGCCGCAACGGGTTGCTGTCGTCGGTTCCGGTTATATCGCTGTTGAGCTTGCCGGGCTGCTCAATGCCCTTGGTAGCGAAGTCGACCTGCTGTTACGAAAAGGCCACTTCCTCGGCAATTTCGATTCAATGCTGCGTGAAACCCTGATGGAGGAGATGGTCAATGATGGAGTCAATATCCTCCCCAATATGAGCGTCCTCAAGGTGGAGAAAGATACCAAAGGTAAACTGACCATCCACTGTCACGGCGGTCATGTGATGGAGGGTTTCGACCAACTTATCTGGGCCATTGGACGCACCCCCAATACCGCCAACCTAAACCTTGATGCAGCGGGAATTGAACATGATGCTCATGGCTTCATTCCCACCGATGAGTACCAAAATACCAATGTCACAGATGTCTATGCGGTGGGTGATGTGATCGGTAAATCACAATTGACCCCTGTTGCAATTGCCGCGGCGCGACGTTTGGGTGACCGTCTGTTTAATCACCAGCCTGAGCGCAAGCTCGACTACGAAAACATCCCTACAGTGATGTTCAGCCACCCACCCATCGGTACCATCGGTATGACTGAGGGCGAGGCGCGTGAGAGATATGGCGACACCGTTAAGATCTACCAGAGCCGCTTTACAGCGATGTATCATGCGCTCACCGATCGTGACAGCAAGACCGCAATGAAGCTGGTCTGTGTCGGCACCGAAGAGAGGGTGGTCGGTTGCCATCTGATTGGTCTCGGCGTCGATGAGATGCTGCAGGGCTTCGCCGTTGCCATCAAGATGGGGGCCACTAAGGCTGACTTCGATAATACCGTTGCGATTCACCCCACCAGCTCAGAAGAGCTGGTGACGATGCGCTAGTCGGGGCCTTAACAAAATCACTATGGATAACCTAAGAGCCTATAAAGGTATCTCACCTAAAATTGGCGATGGTTGCTTTATCGATCCGATGTCCGTGGTGATTGGTGATGTGGTGATCGGTCGGGACTGCTCTATATGGCCAATGGTCTCCATACGGGGTGATGTCCACCGGATCCGAATCGGAGATCGTACCAATATTCAGGACGGCTCCGTGCTCCATGTGACTCACCGGCACCCTGATGCGCCAGACGGTTTCCCTCTTAATATCGGCAATGATGTCACCGTGGGACATAACGTTACCCTGCACGGCTGCACCATTGATAATCGGTGTCTGGTGGGCATGGGCTCTACTATTCTAGATGGTGCCGTGCTGGAAGAGGGGGTACTACTTGGAGCGGGTAGTCTGGTCCCCCCTGGCAAAACGCTTGAAGGAGGCTATCTCTGGGTTGGCTCTCCTGCAAAAAAGATTCGCCCACTCAATGAGAAGGAGCAAAACTGGCTATCCTATTCAGCAGGGCACTATAGTCGACTTAAAGATGAGTATCTCTAGATAGCGCTCTCATTCTGCTTCACACCACCTACCTCCCCATTTGATCTATATCAATGCAAGAATATCCCTAAATACTAATATGTTAAACTTGGCCAATGTCGCATAATATGCATGGTTAATTGTCGGTTTAATATTTAAGGACTTTTGCAATGAAGAGATCCGTACTCGCTGTAATATGGCTTGCGCTTGTTTTGGTAGCGCCTTCGCTATTTACACCAAACATCGCACACGCTCAAATAACCAGTATCGCCGATGCCATCAATAAATCTGGACGCCAGCGGATGCTTTCTCAAAGAATTCTCTCCACCTACTATCAGGTTGGCAAAAACATCAATACAACCAAGAGCAAACAGCAGCTCATCGATGCCGTCAATCTGTTTGAATCGCAGCTAACAGAACTTCAGGAGTACGCGAAGAAGAGTTCCATTGTTCAGCAGCAGCAAGAGAAAAATATTGATCTAAACGGCGCCCTGAATAAGGTATCAAGGCTCTGGATTCCAGCAAAAAAGATCGCCACCGAAGAGGTGCAACGCTCTAGAGCTGAGGAGTTACGTGATCTAAATGAGGCTCTGCTTAAAGCCTCCCATGCAGTGGTTCTTCAGCTTCAAAGCCTGTCTGGAAGCGAATCTGGCCGACTCGTCAATATTGCCGGTCGCCAGCGGATGCTCTCTCAGCGTCTGTCTAGCCTCTATATTCTTCAAAGTTGGGGATTCAATAACCCGGAATATGAA
>JAPHSO010000057.1 GCA_026193675.1 Gammaproteobacteria bacterium
AACTGAGCAGTTGCAGTGGCCGCACAGGTCGTTGCAGGACGATGGCACCGAAAGCGATCATCAACATCAGTAACGCACGTTGGGTCGGTATCGAAAACCCGGCCAGGGCAGCATATGCAAAGGCCGCTAAGATGGCACCGACTGCAGCAACTCTTGGAGCGGCGACGATGCTTCTCACACGATAGGGTAACCAGCCCCATCCCCAGCGTACCAGCAGAAATATGAGACCGGCGACCAGTCCAACATGGAGTCCTGAGATGGCGACCAGATGGTTGGTGCCGCTGTTGAAAAAGAGGCTCCACTGAGCTGGTGAGATATCCCTGCGCTCACCCAGCGCCAGTGCGATCAACACACCACGCTCATCGGATGATTCCAGTAGGGATGACATTTGATTATAGATTCCGCTACGAATGGCACTCAGTGAATAGGGGGAGACTGTTGTTAATCGGCGATTGTCCGATGATTGGCGTACATATCCGGTGGCCCCTATCCCCTCCTGAAATAGCCACCTCTCATAATCAAAACCACCGGGATTGAGTGAGCCGTTTGGTGGTTTCAGCCGCAGCCGTAGCTGCCAACGCTCTCCTGCTTTCGGCTGCTCTCCTCTGTTTTTATACCAGCTCACACGAACCAATTCCGGTAGCGCTCTTACCACCCCACGATGGTGGGCCTGCTCGATCACAAATCTAAAACGGATCGCATCCCCCTCTCTCAGTTGAGGGATCGAGGCTATCGTTCCAACAACATCAATATCGGCTCCAGCCAGATCATTGGGGAGGCGCTCTGACAGCCTCTCCTGCGCAAAGTGGAGGCTGAACAACAGCCCAATAGCGCCCCAGAGAGTAGCCTTGAGTATCGTGTAACCACTTTTTGTTACAAACAGTGCAAGCGCTACGATCAACAAAATCATCAACCAGAGGGGAACGAACCACTCAGGTAGTGATGTAAATTGATGAAGTAGCAGGTTTCCCGCTAAAAAAGAGAGTGCAGCGGTGAACATCCTGTTCCCCCTCTACTCGAATTAGCGCTAAAATAGATAGTCGCCACTTTAGGTCCTCCATGAAAAAGACGATTAAACGCATGATGCCGGATCATCGCAAGATTCGGAACCATAAGCATCTACAAATATTAGGGTCTCTGCTCCATCAGCAGAATCTCTGGCACTTCAATCGCCGAAGCGCATCTGGGGCATTTGCTGTGGGACTTTTCATGGCCTGGGTACCGGTACCGTTTCAGATGTTACTGGGTGCAGCAGGAGCGATTCTATTTAAGGTCAATCTGCCGCTGTCGGTAGCGCTGGTCTGGATAAGCAATCCAATCACCATGCCCCCCCTCTTCTATTTTGCCTATCTGCTTGGGGCGAAAATTCTGGGAACACCAGCGAATGAATTTAACTTTGAGCTGTCGACCGAATGGCTGCTGCACGGCATGGATCTGATCTGGCAGCCGTTTCTGCTTGGCTGTCTTATTATGGGAATAATCAGCTCAGCATTAGGTTATGTCTCAGTACGCCTACTATGGCGGCTGCATCTTGTGCAGCATCTAAAAGAGCGAAAATTACGTAAAAAGAACAGAAGAGATCAGCAGAAGCTGGACTCTTAATCGACCTGGACTAACTTGCCATCTTCGAGGCGTAGCTGACGATCCATCCGACCTGCAAGCTCCTCATCGTGGGTCACAATCACCAGACTGGTATCAAACTCACGATTGAGCTCCAACATCAGTTGGTAGACCTTCTCCGCCGTTTTGCGATCCAGATTACCGGTCGGCTCATCTGCAAGTAGACATGATGGACGGGTGACCAGCGCTCGAGCTATTGCGGCACGTTGACGCTCTCCACCCGACAGCTCACCCGGCTTGTGCTGTAGACGTTGCCCAAGACCAACTTTGTCGAGAATCGCCTCAGCCTCTTTTTGCGCCTCATTGACGCTACTGCCGCGAATCAGTAGTGGCATCGCCACATTCTCAAGGGCTGTGAACTCAGGAAGCAGGTGATGAAACTGATAGACGAAACCGAGCCGTGCATTACGCATGCTGCCACGCTCAGCCTCATTCATCGACGCAATGTTATCTCCACCGACAAAGATCTCACCTGAGGTTGGTGTATCGAGTCCACCCAGAAGTTGCAGCAGGGTACTTTTACCGCTGCCTGAGTGACCGATAATGGCAACCTGCTCACCGGCCTCTATCGTGAAGTCTACCCCCTGTAAAACCTGAACCGAGAGCTCACCCTCAGAAAATGCCTTGGAGATTGCGCTACAGTGAATCACCGGACTACTCATATCGAAGTGACTCCGCAGGCTGGGTTTTGGAGGCCTTCCAGGCCGGATAGATCGTCGCAATCAGGCTAATGATCAGCGAGACAGCACCAATGTTGATGACATCATCCCAATGGAGCTCCGAGGGTAGATCGCTGATGTAGTAGACATCTGCCGGTAGGAACTGAACACTAAAGAAACGTTCAATGGCCGGTACGATGGTCTCTACATTAAGTGCCAGCGCCACACCACCGGCGATACCAATGGCTGTACCGATCACTCCGATGAGTGTCCCCTGCACCATGAAGATTCCCATAATACTGCGGGGTGTTGAGCCGAGAGTACGCAGGATAGCGATATCACTCTCTTTATCGGTCACCACCATCACCAGTGTCGAAACGATATTGAAGGCGGCCACCGCAACGATAAGCAGCAAAATGATAAACATCACCCGCTTTTCGGTCTTAATCGCCCGGAAAAAGTTGGCGTGATATTGAGTCCAGTCTCGCACCCAGTAGAGTCCCGGAACCTCATCGGCCAGCTCATGGCTGACGCGAGGGGCATCAAACATATCATCCAGTTTGAGGCGCAATCCGGTAACACTATCTCCCATTTTGAAGAGTTTGCGCGCATCATCAAGATGCATCAGCACCATCGCGCTATCGTACTCGTACATGCCCACCTCAAAGGTGCCTGCAACGGTAAAGCGTTTCAGTCGCGGCATCACCCCAGCGATACTGACGCTGGCCGAAGGTGATACCACTGTAATTTTGTCCCCTTCAGCAACCCCCAGGTTGTCTGCAAGCGCCTGACCAATAATGACCCGATATTGACCCGTTTTGAGCAGCTCAAGCGAGCCGCTGACCATCTTGTCTCCAACGGTCGAGACGCTGGGCTCAAGTACAGGATCGACACCACGGAGGATAGCACCGTTGACCTGTTGACCATGGGAGACCATCCCCTCCTTCTGTATATAGGGTGCGCTGGCGATCACTTGTGGGTGTTTGCCAGAGATCTCCTTGAGCGACTGCCACCTGTCGAGATTACCGCGGTAGCTGCTGATGGTGGCATGGGAGGTCATTCCCAAAATGCGATGACGTAGCTCATTTTCAAAACCATTCATCACCGAAAGAACGGTGATCAGAGCGGTCACCCCTAGAGCGATACCCAGCATCGAGGTGAAGGAGATAAATGAGATAAAGTGGTTACGGCGCTTGGCGCGGGTATAACGCAGGCCGACAAAGAGTTCGTATGGTGAAAACATGGGCGGAATTAGACCATAACTGCCTCCCGCAATGCGAGAGCCAATTTGCTCAATGAGTTGAATATGTATAAAAATGGGAGCCATGAACACTAACAGCTCAAATCATCAGGAGAAAAATCCCAACCCACAGGGCAAGGGTGGAACAACCGAGATTGCCCTGCTCACTGAGATAAAAGCGATTTCCTTAGCTGCTATTCCCGCCAAGACGATCCATGAAATTTCTAATGAGCTGTTTACCGCCCTGTTTATATTGGGAAGCGAGTTCAGTTTTAGGCCGGTCATTGAAAAACCCTATTGGCTTTATCAAAAAGAGGGGCGATTCCGTCTCTCCCTTGTCTCTCCCACTGAGTGGGGTGGCGACTCATTTGGCAATGCCATTGGCCAGTGTCTGCTACAGCGTGATATGAGCTGGAGCCTTGAACTATCAAAAGAGGCGCAACAGGATAACCGGCTGATGCAATATATTGAGGAGAGGCGGCGCATCTTTGATAGACGGATGGAGAGTGCACAAAATATTGAACAGATGTTGCCCCAATACATCCCCTCCCTCCCTTTTTACCAACGTGCATTTGCCTCAGCGCTTGCCAGCTCTTTAGCCACCTCTATGCACAAATCGGGTATCTTCGGTTTGAGCTACAGCAGAGCCCGTTCACTCTGCCTCGCCCAGGTAGAGGATTGATTAATCTCCTAACTGTCACCAGATAATAGAAATCATTGATCAAGGAAAATCTTTATGAAAATCACCATCATTAGTGGCAGCCATCGAAACAACTCACAGAGCTTTAAGGTGGCCAGGCACATTGAGACAAGACTCAAAGATGGCATCTGTGATGAAACCTGGATCTATAGTCTTGCCGGCAATCCACTACCCCTTTGGGATGAAGGGGTGTGGGATGGCGATCCAAAATGGCAGGAGCTACTGACACCGATTAAAGAGCAGCTCGCATCTAGTGACGCATTTGTGGTGATTGCACCAGAGTGGCATGGACAGGTACCGGCAGGATTGAAAAACTTCTTTCTTCTGTTTGGCTCCAATGAGCTGGGCCATAAGCCGGCGCTGATTGTTACGGTCTCTTCTGGAGATGGCGGCTCATATCCTGTGGCCGAGCTGCGGATGAGTAGCTACAAAAACAGCCGTATCTGTTATATCCCTGAGCACCTGATCATTAGAAAGGTTGAGTCTGTATTGAACGATTCAGCCGATGATAATGATGAGCGCTCTGACAGCTATTATCGTGAGCGTATCGACTGGTCATTAAACATTCTGAAACAGTATGCCGTAGGACTGAAGCATGTACGTGACAGTGGCGTCACTGCGACCGATAAATTCAGAAATGGTATGTAACTGAAACTCTAGTGCTAAACAGACTTGAAGTGCTTTGGATATTCCTCAGTCATCACATAGCTGAGGATTCAATATTCAAGATTTGTTAGAGCTTTGCGACCATCTGTTGCTGATCCAGCATAATGTTCTCCACTGCCGAGAGCTTCAGTGTGTGGCGTTTACGCTCAACAACTTCAGCCGAGTAGCGCTTGGCCTCTAACAGTGCAAAGAAGGCGTCACGATGTCCGCTCTTTTTATAGAAGGTGTAGACCAGAAAATAGCCTTCAGCGATTGCTTCACGGTCATTACTGGTCAAATTTCCAGGCGCCCCTTCAAGGGTAGGCATGGTGATGGTGCGACCTTCGCGTAGCCTGTCTGGATTGCTGATCGCATCTGAGTTGGAATAGTAAATATGGGGCCAATAGAGCGGTTCGGAATAGAAGCGCTTAGAGAGGCGCCACAGACTATTACCCGATTGCAGTTTGTATGGCTGTTCAGCAAAGAAAATTGGGGGCGCAGTTGCCGGAGTTAAGGCTGAATCAATAACTGCTTCAACAGCTGGAGCCTCTACAAAGGCCTCAACGGGTGCGGCAACAACTTCAACCTTTTCAATGGCTCTCTCCTCAATACTCTCCACAGGACTGCTCTGCGCAATAACCGATGGCGCATCATCCACGGTTGATTCTCCATTCACCACTTCAACCGGTGCCAACCCAGCAGGCTCCGGAGTTGATTCCGGCAGTTCAGGATCATCCTGAGCCACCACTGCAGCCTCTAACTCAACCCTTTGTTGTGCCGATTGAGTTGCAATAATTTGTGCAAGTTCCGATTCTAGCTCCTCTCCTACAACGGGGCTCGCGACCACAGCACCATCTGCTTCAGCCTCCATCTCAGTTGTGGTGGTGATCGGGTCAGGCTCGGCCACCGCCATTTCAGCCGTTGTTTCAGGTAGCGATTCAGGAATTGACGTTGCAGCTTCAATGGGACTCAACTGCGATTTCAACTCAAGCTCAGCCACAACCATCGGAGTTGAACCGGCTGCCTGGTTAACCGAGTCTGACAATGTATCAAC
>JAPHSO010000285.1 GCA_026193675.1 Gammaproteobacteria bacterium
TACAGCGCTCCTCAAGATCACGAAGGGTTCTCGAGTTGACGATTAATTTCATTAAAGCTGACGGAGAAATATCTGAACTACTATTATGCAGTAGCTCCTTAACCTGATATGAAGCGATGATCCATTTTAAAATAGAGGAGTTTAAAAGCCCATTTTCTAGCTGATCAATAACCCTCTCCTGAAATTTTAGATGCTGCTTCAGTCTTCTTCTTTTGGCTCTACTACCTGCCTGCTCGATTCTTTGTGCGGTCCACTCAGGATCGATTAGCTTCCTGATATTGATAGGATCCATCAGAACTGACGGTTGTAATAGCGTGTCTAATTTTTCGTTAATAAACTCCTCGCGAAGAACACTTCCACGCTCCTGTGGTTCATCTTCTACAAGTAGCCTCTTATAATCTCGCAACAATGCGTTAAGGACTCTATCAATCTCAAAAAAATGATTTTCATCCTTACGTCTGATTCCGGTAATCAGATAGTGATTTAATAGAAATAGATCACTTTGATGATGGCCAGCCAAAGCCAGTGGCGCCCGAATCAGATGCAGAGAGAAGCCATCTTTAATACCCAGAAAGCTTTTTAGAGCCTTCTTAAATGGTAATGAGTGATGCTCTCGCAATGCATTCAAGATCAGCTCATTTACAAAGGCTGAAATATCCTCTTTGTATCGAGAGAGGCATTCAATAAAAGTCTTATCTCTATCACCATTCATTCCCTGATGGAGCATCGTTTCTGATCTGTCACGAAGATATGAATCTACAGTACGATCTACCTCTTCGTGAATATGCTTGAATACAGCAATAACCAGCAATTCAATTAGCTCCTTTTCACCCCTCTCCTTCGCCCTACGCAAAGTCTGCTCAACCATTAAGGAGAAAATATCGTGCAGTGGTTTCAATTGATTCTTAGGGATTCTGGCACTTCTTTTCCCAGATTGAAATTCACGCACAACCGCTGGCACTAGATTATGGATGATGAGGTTACTATTCGTGCAGAATTTCCCACTTAACAGTACATCAATATGGATATTATCTACCCCTCGAGGCAGTGAGCCTATCTGCACCTTAGGGATTCGATTTGGTGCAAGTCGATATTGCGATCTTAAACGCCATCTTTTATTAAATAGATTCAATATCAGGTAAGCCATACCTACTAGCAGAATTATCCCTGAAATAGTCAGATTAAATTGATACCTTTCTGCAATAGTTACCTGAATAGACTCTTGTATAGCTCCAAAAATATGCAGATCAAATGCTATCGATATAATTGCCCCCACGATGAGATGAAGCGTATTCAGAACCGAACTCTTAACAAAATTGAGAAGAGAGCTTTTCCAAGTAAATAATAGATACAGTACAAATATTGCACCCCACTCTAACCAGAGGTGAAAAACTGAGAAGTGTTTTGCGAGCTGATCTATAGAAAAAATTGAGCTCTTGGAGTGAGTGATAACGACTTGGGAAAAAGAGAAGGTCGCACCATCCGGAATAGTCGCAAACAGTAGCTGCCACCGGGTCAACATTCCAAGCAGAACCACCACTAATGATATCCATACAAATCTAAGCAAAGCTATCTTCCATGCCGTCAGAAAACCTGTAATCCACAACCTTTACCCTGTTTATAACGCGGGAATTTTATCAAGGTTAGTGAGTTGTTAAAACCAGCTTATAACATATTGGATATCAATATCTTATAAATGTAGGATGTCAGCATAAAAATACGCTGGGGAGCGGGTATAAGGTTTTGAACAACCAGCCCTCTCCTTCATTAAGCGGTTAAAAACCGCTTATTGAGGCAGGAGCAAGAAGCTTATAGATAGCTGAACATGCTCAGGTTTGAAACCCTGGTATAGGTCTGCTGTAGAACCTGCATGGTCAGTAGCTGCTGATTTAACAACGAAATCGCTTCCGCCATATCAAGATCTTCAATTCTCGAAATATTTTCTTGCGAGAAGATACTGTAATCTTCATTGAGGTACTGTTGACGCTCAATCGTATTGAGTCGTGCCCCTACATCGGAGCGAGTACTCTCAATCTGTTTCATCGCAGTATCTATATCTGTTATTGCATCATCGGATGGCCGAATACCGCTTTTAAGTTCGCTCATCAAATCGTAAAGGGTATTGAAGAGACTTTTATTTTGCGATGGATCTGCCGCACTTTGTAAATTAACAAAAAGCTCGTCACCCGTGTCATTCATCTGCAGCTTGACCGAATCACCAATTTTAATATCTCTTTGGCCGCTATCACCGTTATAGGTCAGTGAAAAAACCTCTGTCTGTGAAAGCAGGCCTCGCATTACATTACGAGGAATATCCGACGCAATTTGGTAATCAATACTACCAGCACTGTTGAACGAAATAGTTCCACCAATGTTGATACTGTCATTACTGGTGTTACTTCCCAATTCATCAAGAGAATGGCCATTAACTTTCATTACACCATTGGTATTGGCGACAAGACCATCCGTAACATCCTCAATACGTATGTCTTCACCTGTCGCATTGGTAACGATAATGTCTGGACCATTAACCGTTGCAGTCAGTGTGCCATCTGCCGCCTGAATTGCTGCAGCCATGGTATTTAAGTCCGCAGCCCCGGTAAAATCGATAGGACCCACTGCATTTCCATTAACACTGAAACCAAATCCGGTCGCATAGGTTTGTGCGCCATTGGGAATAGTAATCGCCACTGAGTTAGATGCTGTTGCAGTAATACCTGCAGCTGCAAGTGATGCATCTGCATTAACTTTTCCCACAATTGAAACAGCGGTCTCATTGTCAGCAATATTTATCTCAGCAGAGACATCGCCAGCAAATCTAAGCGTGTCGGCAACGACTCCATTACTTCCAACACCTGCCGATGATGCTGCCAATGGAGTGCCAATATTGAGCTGTGAGCTGATGGTGCTTGCAATCGATGTGGTATAACTAAATGGTTCGGTGTCTCCCTGAAAACCACTAAAGATGAACTCACCATTTTCACCTCGGGTGTTGGCCATACCGACAATCTCTTCAAAAAGATTAGAGATCTCCTTGCCAATATTCTTACGGTCATCAATATTGTTGCTATCGTTTAATGCTTGAATAGACAGCTCTCTGGCCCGCTGTAAGCTATTCACAAGACTTGAGAGAACACTCTCCTCCATACTCAGGCGAACCTCTGCGGCACCACCATTACGGATATACTGATTTGCACGATTCATCGAGTCACGTAATTGATTGGCCCTTGCCATACCACTTGGATCATCTGATGGGATAAGAATACTCTTGCCTGAGGCCAATTGGCGCTGAACTTTATTGAGCGCCTCCTGTTGCTCGAGCATCGCTTTGACCGGCTGTTGTTGGATAGTTCGAGTCGATAGTTTCATTAAACTTTACCTCTTTATATCCTAGAAACTGCTCATCAATGATTTGAACATCTGGTCAGCTGCCGCCATCACCTTTGCTGCAGCCTGGTAGGCCTGCTGATAACGGATCAGATCAGCAGCCTCTTCGTCCAGATTTACGCCAGAGACCGCATCGCGCTTTAATCTTGATTGCTCAAGCATGATCTCCTGGGCCTTACCAGATACTCGAGCCTGATTAGCCTGTATTCCAACGGTTGATACTAACTGGTTGTAGGCATCATTTATGGTGTTATTACCATTATCGACAAGCCTTGCTGTCTGTAATGAGGCGATGGCTATCGCATTTTCATTATTACCAACCCTGATACCACCGGAATAGGTGTCCCAGCCAGAGGTATCAAGAACATTTCTCTCAACAACCTGGCTCTTATTGGTAACGGTCGTGGTCAAATCTGATTTGCTACTATCGAAGGGATGGATCTTGTAGGTGTCTCCAATAACGGGGGCACCTGGAACTGTGATCTCAAATCCTTCATCAAAAAAACCACTCGTTGTCGCATCGGTCGCAGTAAGTGTTCCACCACCACCCGCATCGGTGATGATCGTAGAGAATCCATCACTCTCACGGGTAATCTTCCAGTCATTCCCACCCTGGTACTCAAGCTCATAGGAGGGATCAAAAGAGTTTGCAGCCGCATAATCACGCGGATTGGTTATCGCAACTTGAATATCAGATGCCGTCTGCTTGAATGGACGGATCAGGAAGCGATCACCATTGTTTGCTACACCAACACCTACATCAACGACAAATCCATCGCTAGAGGTAAATGTGCCATTGGCGTTTACATTGGGCGCATTTGAGATCACTTCGCTGGTATTGTCGCTGAGGCGCGTCAGAGTCCAGTCTGCCCCATCAAATGCCAGTTCATAATCACTCGCCTGCCAGCTATCCCGTAGCTGTGTAATGTCTGCAGCATCAACGGTTCCACTAGCATCAATATCATATGCATCGTTGTTGGTTCTGATAAACGAAGCAGTGATGGTCGCACTACCGGTATTATTTGTACTCGCTGCAACGCCTGGATCGCTTATGGTGAAAAGATCTGTTCCGGTATCACCATCCAGATCATAGCCCGAAGAGTGCAACTCATTCATGCTCTCACCCAGGACTGCGGCGATTCGCCCAATCTCATTTTGGGCTGGACGCAAAATGTTATTTTGAAAATCGAGTATGCCCCCGATCACACCACCACTCATCTGCTCAGTTGCATCAGGCCCGGTACCACTGCCACCTAAGACAATCCGCAGGCCATCACCATACTCACTGCGCATAACCCCAACGGTCTCAGCTTTAGTGCCGATAACCA
>JAPHSO010000046.1 GCA_026193675.1 Gammaproteobacteria bacterium
CATGAGCTGATTCTTGTGGATGGCGGCAGCAGTGATACAACCATTTCTCTTTCTAAACCACTGGTGGATCAGGATCTGACTTCAAAATCGGGGCGCGCACGTCAGATGAACCGGGGGGCTGCGGTTGCAGAGAATGAGGTTCTACTGTTTCTTCATGCCGATACTCAACTGCCTGCTGATACCGTTCAACAGATTGACGTAGTGCTTAAGGGATATATGAAGGTGTGGGGGCGATTTGATGTGACACTCTCAGGCGAGAACTTCATGTTTCGAGTGATCGAGCGGATGATCAATCTACGTTCTTGTCTCACCGGTGTGGCGACAGGAGATCAAGCTATTTTTGTGCGTAGAGCGGTTTTTGAGCAGTTCGGTGGTTATGCCCAGATTCCGCTGATGGAGGATGTGGCGTTATCAAAAACGTTAAGATCTATCTCACGCCCATGTTGCATCAAGTCGCCCGTTGTCACATCAAGCCGTCGGTGGGAGGAGCATGGAATCTTCAAAACAATTGGACTGATGTGGTGGCTACGTTTTCAATATTTCATTGGTATAGATCCTTCAAAGTTAGCTAATAGCTATCGCTATAAGGATTAAAGTGACTAGCAGAAAGCTTATTATCCTGGCCAAGGCTCCGATAGTGGGACATGCCAAAAGTCGTATGATTCCGCTGTTGGGTAGCGAGGGTGCTGCCCGGCTTCATCAGGAGTTGACACATTGGCTTCTCACTAAAATGGGTAACAGTCCAGATTATGAGACTGAACTCTGGTGCGCCTCTGATATCGATCATCCCTTTTTTGTTGAATGTGCCGCTGAATTTGCTATCACCCTTAAACTGCAACAGGGGGATGACCTGGGCGAGCGACAGCTATTCGCAATGATGAGTGGTCTGGCCAATGCTAAATCTGTAGTGATGGTCGGTAGTGATGTGGCATCACTCATTATGAGTGATATTGAAAACGCGTTTCAGGCGATAGAACAGGGCAAGCAGGTTGTGATTGCCCCTGCTGAAGATGGGGGCTATGGTTTAATCGGAGGTTCGAGAGTTGCGAAAGATCTATTTAGTGGGATTCCATGGGGTACTCATCAGGTATATGAGGCGATGGTCAACAACCTCAACAGGCTGGAGTTTGAGTGGCAGGCGTTGCCAGAGGTGTGGGATCTCGATTGCCCAGAGGAACTGGTCAGGTTAGGGAGGCACCCTTTAATTTCAGAGGCGCTGCTGAAAATATTAGAAGTAAACGGGTTGTAATGAATATCGAGGATTCTACTTTGCAGCTCGGTTCCCGCTGCTGAGTTTGAGCTGTTGTTACAAATGGATGATTAGTTAAAACGACTCACCCCGGAAGTAAAAATAGTCCCACGGAGTATCAGTAGTTCCTCTTAGGGTTGCCAACAGTTTATCTCCGGGTACCGCTTCACTCTCAAAGATACCCCACACCTTAATAAAAAATCGGCCAAAACCGGCGCTCTTGTTCCAGCGTAGCTGCTCCAGAGAGATATCATTTTCACAACTGGGGCAGTGCCACGGCGTGCGATCCCTTTTCCATGCGTCGATAATCGGTTGCCATGCCGTCTCACGATGACCACATACTGGGCAGCGCAACGGTTTAACGTTACTGCCGCTAATAAACTGTTTCTCATCAAAGGGCCCATAAAACTCTATATGGCAGAACTCATCACCGGTCTTACCCGGTTCGCCGAGAGAGACCACGGGAGAACAGCCGAGAAATGTGAGATGAATCATCAACGCCTCTCCAGGTTGATAGTGCTGTCGCCCCTCAAATTGAAATGGATCTGATATAAAACCGATCTCCTGGAGTTGTTTGGTTAGGTTCACCAGATCAGGTAACTGATCGGTTGAGGGTGTCAGCAGAAGAATGTTGCTATCCATTGTCGGCATCTCCTAACCAGCTGTTCAGGTGTATATTGTGACTATCATTAATTTCCAGGTAGCAGCTGTTTTTGGGAGCCTGTTGAGTCGTTAGATTGATCTCCAGCAGCTCATCGCGACGGAAGAGATGCAGGGTGATCGGCTGCTCAGGACCGATTCGTTCAAGCTGTTTGTCAAAGTTGCTACCGTTCATCTCAATGCCATTGAGGGCGATGATGCGATCCTGGGCTGAGATACCGGCAATTTGAGCAGAACTTCCATCATGTACGATGGTCACCTTGAGGCCATTGGGTTGTGCAGCATATTTGATGCCCAGTGTGGTGGTCGTTGTCTGTTCGCTGCTGGCACCACCCAGATCACTACTCGATGTCGCTGTGCGTCGTTGCAGAAGGATTCCAAATGGTTCAAGCAGAGGACTGAGATCAAGCTCTTCGGTGCTACGCAGAGCATGGTCAAAAAATGGTTTTAGCTCAACACCGGTCACCCGCTCAATCAGATCCTCAAGTCCATCTTCATCAACACCGATCAGTGGTTTGCCATGATGTTGCCATAGCTCACGTTTAACATCGTCGAGACTTTTTTGATCACCACTTTCTGTGCGAATCGTTAGATCGAGCGCCAGGGCAATTAACGCCCCCTTGGCGTAGTAACTGACAATGGCGTTGGGAGCATTCTCATCCTGTTTGTAGAACTTACTCCAGGCATCGAAACTCGACTCGGTGACCGACTGTTTAAAACGACCCGCACCCCGTTCAACACGGGTGATGGTTTGCCCTAGCAGTTCAAGATAGCTATCACGATCGATACAACCGCTACGTAGCAGGGTGAGGTCATCGTAGTAGGAGGTGACCCCCTCAAAAAACCAGAGTAGCGACGTGTGGCTCTCCTGGCTGAGATCATAGGGGATAAACACGGCAGGTTTGATCCGCTTGATATTCCAGCTATGAAAATATTCGTGGCTACAGAGACCGAGGAACTGGCGATAACCATTGCTTACCTTGTCCATCCCTTTATGGGGCAGGTCGTCGCGATTACAAAGCAGGCTGGTGGAGCTACGATGCTCCAGACCGCCATAACCATCACCAACGGCCATCACCTGAAACAGATAATTTTCAAAAGGGGCTTCACCAAACATCTCAATCTGACTTTCACAGATTCGAGTCAGGTCTTGAATCAGTCGCTGCTCATCGCAGTCGTGGCGGCCGGTGATGACCATCGCATGAGGAATACCTGCAGCAGAGAATTCGATCAGGCTAAAGCTGCCCATCTCAACGGGATGGTCGATCAGCTCATCGTAATTGGCCGCTTGATAGCTTCCAAAACGGCAGGTTTCGGCAGTTAGCCTCGGCAGGGTGGTGGCCACCCGCCATTGGGCAGCGTAGTCGCGCTCAGGTGCCATGATCTCAACCGAGCAGGGATTATCACTCTGACCACACACCTCAAGAAACAGGCTGGTACCGTTAAAGTAGCCATGGCTCTGATCGAGGTGGGCGGTGCGTACCGAAAGATCCCAGGCATAGACAGAGTAGCTGATGAGCAGCGGACCATTGCATGGTGCAAATTGCCAGCTCTGCTTGTCTGTTTTATTGAAAATGACAGGATTGTTGTCATCTGCAGCGTGTGCCTCAAGGGTGACGATGTTTTTGGCAAAGTCACGAATCATGTAACTGCCCGGGATCCATGCCGGGAGGGTCAATCGCTGCCCTTCTGGATCGGGTTGGGCAATGGTCAGTTTGACCTGGAACAGATGTGCCTCAGGATTGATAGGTATAACGCGGTAGTGAATGTTGTGCTGATTTTCCAAGGGTTATTCTCATCTAGACCGCACATCGCGGCTCATATTGATATGGGGAATGCCGGCGTCCATAAACGCTTCGCCGTGACATTCAAATCCCAACTTCTCATAAAAAGGTATCGCTGAGATCTGGGCAGCAAGCTCTAGCTGTCGGTATCCCAACCGTTCAGCCTGCCGGAAAATATCCATCATCATTGCTGTTCCGACCCCGCAGCTGCGCCACTCTCTGACCACTGCAACTCGACCTATATGTGCATCACTCAGCAGGCGCGCGGTCCCAATGATGTTTCCCTCTGCGGAGATGGCTTTCAGGTGTAGGGCATCATCATCACGGCCGTCCCACTCCAACTCCTCTGGAACCGACTGTTCGATAATAAAAACTTCACGACGAATCTGCTGCAGTTGCACTCTCTCTTGCTGCCAGTCGGCGGTACTGATGCTGAAGCGCTCACTCGTCGTCAAGGTAGAGAGCACCCAGATTATAGAGTTCAGTAATTAGCTGTAACAGATCATTATTGCCAAGATGGGGCTCAATCTCTTCCAGCATCATCAGGCGCTGTCCACAGAGCAGTTTGACCCCTTCCATCATCTCTCGGTTGATGGCAAATGCCTCGCCGGCAACAAACAGGACAGGCTCATCGGTTGGATTGGCAGCCGAATCGATATAGCTGAAGCGCGCATATTCACTACGCCAGAGTGAGCCGGCATTGTTAATTTTTTGTTTCAGCGCTTCGCCAGAGAGAGTCTGCTCGGGCTCAGGCAGATAGTGGCCGGGAGGGACGGCTGTGGTGTAGCATCCAAACCAGTGGTTCAGCTCATCATCACTCTGTTGGGGAATCTCCCGCAGGATTGTGCGAATTGCATTTAGGTCTGCTGGAGCGATCTCCCCAGGATTAAGCTGCAGGGTACGTTGAGAATCCTCGTAGAAACTCTCCTCATTGCTGTCGGCCATCTGGGCCAGAATCTCTGCAAAGTGACGACTAATGAGATCAACCTTTGAGGGGGCACGGAAACCGACTGAGATGGTGATGCAGTCCTCAAGCGCCACCCCATTGTGGACAACACCGGGTGGCAGATAGAGCATGTCGCCCTGTTCGAGCACCCACTCCTGTTCAGGTTTAAAATCTTTCAGCACCCGCAGCGGCAGATTGGGGATCAGCTGCTCCTCACCACAGGGCTGATGGCTGATCTGCCAGCGTCGACGCCCCGGCCCCTGAATCAGAAAGACATCGTAGTTGTCGGCATGGGGGCCAACGGTGCCATGCTCAGGGGCAAAGCTGACCATCACATCATCGAGACGCCAGTTGGGCAGGAAGTTAAAGCGATCCTGCAGTAGTGCAAATTCAGGGATATGTTTGTTGATCTCCTGAATCAAAAGGCTCCAGTGTGTATCTGGAAGTGGGGTGAGATCCTCCTCCTTGAAGGGGCCATTACGTAGCTGCCATTCTGGCTGTTCCTGTAGCAGACGTGACTCCACATCCTCTTCCAGCGCCAGACCGCCGAGCTCTTCGGGAGTGACCGGACACTTAAAGTCGGCAACAGCGCCACGTACCAGTAGCGGTTTCTGTTGCCAGTATTCACTCAGAAATTGCTGCGGGGTGAGATCGCCGAGAAGTTTCATATTTGATCCCAGAAGATTCTGTCTCTACTTGTAGGTTTCGTTGAGCCAGCCCGAGACCGCCTCTACCAGTTCATCACCCTTGTCGACAAAGTAGTGGTCTGAGTCGTCAACACGAATCTGCTTTGAGAGTCTGTTACCCGCCTTCTGAATTTGACTCAAGCGTTCAGGCGCCATACGGATCACCGCAGGAAAATCCTCTTCACCATAGAGATCCAGGATCGGCACCTTCATCTTGTCGAGAGGAAATGGTTTGGCCATCTTCTGCTTGTAGTCGGTGGCTCCCATACCGATACCGACATACCCTGCGATCTGGTCATCACCATTCAGGTCGATCCAGTTCATCGCCATGTGGGCACCACAACTGTGGGCAATCAGCACAATGCGCTTAAAACCTTTCTGTTTGAGGTGCGCAATGGCGGCCTCAATTCGGGGATAAGATTCAGGGAAGGTGGGGACGTAGTCGAAATATTTTGCCCCCTTGCTCAGAACCGGCATCTGCAGAGACAGCGTGTGCCAGCCCTGTTCGGGAAGCAACGTACGCAGAGGTTTGATCACCTGCTCCCACTCTGGATGGAGTCCCCGGCCATGCAGAATAATCGCCGCTCCGCGGACACTGTTGCTATCACTCTCCATCTCAATGGCAAGAAATTCTCGACCATCAGCGCTGAGTTCAAGTGACTCGCCATCCATAATCGAGTCGACAATCTGGTTTGCGATGCGCTGCTCTCTTTCAGTGTCAGCGGCAAAGCTGATGCCAGAAAGAAGCAATCCTAATGTTACTAGAAAAATGCGTTTTAGATGCTGGTTCGACACTCAAACTCTCCCTGTATTAATGGCTGTTTCGTAGTTTGGCTAGATGTTTTTTGCTTGTGCAACTGCATTGCCAATGTAGTTGGCAGGGGTCCACTGTTTCATCTCTGCTTTGACCGCGTCAGGTAGTTCGAGGGTGTCGATGAATTGGGCCATGCCTTCGCCATCAACGCGCTTACCACGTGTCAGTGCCTTGAGTTTTTCGTAGGGCTTCTCAATACCGTAGCGACGCATCACAGTCTGAATCGGTTCGGCGAGAACCTCCCAGTTGGTATCAAGATCCGCACTTAGCACCGGCTCATTGATCTCCAGTTTGCTGATACCGCGCATGGTTGAGCTGTAGGCGATCAGCGCATAACCGACACCCACACCAAGATTCCGTAGTACGGTTGAATCGGTCAGGTCACGCTGCCAGCGTGAGATGGGCAGCTTACTGGCGAGATGCTGGAATACCGCATTGGCCAATCCCAGGTTGCCCTCTGAATTTTCAAAGTCGATGGGGTTAACCTTGTGGGGCATGGTTGATGAGCCCACCTCACCTTCGATAGTGCGCTGCTTGAAGTAACCGTTAGAGATGTAGGCCCAGATGTCACGATCAAAATCGATGATGATGGTGTTAAAGCGGGCGACGCAATCGAACATCTCTGCAATATAGTCGTGTGGCTCAATCTGAGTGGTGTAGGGATTCCAGTCGATACCCAGTGAGGTGACAAATTTCTCAGCCTCATCTTGCCAGTCGATTTCGGGATAGCTGGCGAGGTGGGCGTTGTAGTTACCGACCGCACCATTGATCTTGCCGAGAATAGGGATCGCAACCAACTGTTCACGCTGGCGTTTCAGACGGTAGGCGACGTTAGCCATCTCCTTACCCATCGTTGAAGGTGAGGCGGGTTGTCCGTGGGTACGTGAAAGCAGGGGAACTTCAGCCTGATCATG
>JAPHSO010000125.1 GCA_026193675.1 Gammaproteobacteria bacterium
CCACCGCTATGACAGTGATCTTGGCCTCTATATCTATTTAGAGAGTCCCAATACCTACTACCACAGCAACTACTACTATCGCTGGTCAGCTCGTTATAACTACTGGGAGCGTAGCCACGACCCCAAGGGAAGCTGGCGACGAGTCAATGAGGGGGTGGTTCCACCCAAGCTGATCAAGCGCCGACTGAAAAACAGAACATATCGCACCACACCTGCTCACCATGCCCCCGCATACGGTTATTACAAAAGCCACCCGCATCTGCACCGCTGGGATAATGACTTAGGACTCCATATCTTTATTGAAAGCCCCGACACCTACTACAACAACGACCACTATATCCGCTGGTCCGTACGCCTCAATCGTTGGGAGCGCGCTGATGAACCGCGCGGCGGCTGGCGTCAAATTCATGAGCGAGAGGTACCACCCAAACTCCTGAAAAAACGTCTCAAGGCCAGAAGTCATCAGCTCAACAAAAAAGAGAGAAAGATTGATCGTAAAATCCGTCAATATGAGGTTGAAAAGGAGATCAAAAAGGAGCGCCGCTCTGAGCGAAGGGAGATCATCAAAGATCGAAAGGAGCTGAAAAAAGAGCATAAATCCGATAGACGTGACGATTTTGTGGAGTGTGATGATGACAAGAGACGGGGCAGGTCAGGAAAATGTCGCGACTAATCGCTAAAGTCGAATGTTACGAACTAAAAAGTGACTGCGTTGATCAACCGCCGAGATAGGCCCGCTTAACCTCATCGTTGATCAGCAGTTCGCTTCCCAACCCCTGCAGCACAATCTCACCATTCTCAAGCACATAGCCTCGATCAGAGATCTGTAGTGCACGATGGGCATTCTGCTCAACCAGAAAGATGGTCACTCCCTCATCACGGATCCGCTGGATGATCTCAAAGATCTGTGCAATCACCAGTGGTGCCAGCCCCAGAGAAGGTTCATCCAGAAGCAGTAGTTTGGGTCGAGCCATAAGCGCCCGCCCGATCGCCAGCATCTGCTGTTCTCCACCAGAAAGTGTTCCACCACGCTGATTTTGACGCTCTCTGAGACGCGGAAACAGTCTAAACATCTCCTCTAGATCCGCCTCAATCTGCTCACGATCGGCGAAGAAGGCACCCATCTGTAGATTTTCGATCACCGTGAGCCCTGAGAAGATACGCCGCCCCTCAGGCACCACGCTGATCCCTGAACGCATAATGGTGTGGGATGGAATTGCAGTGATCTCTTGCTCTTTGTAGTGGACAGAGCCACTTGAGGCCTGCGGATCACCACATACCGTCATCAGCAAGGTGCTCTTTCCGGCCCCGTTGGCCCCTATCAATGAGACAATCTCTCCTCGATTTACCTCTAGCGAGACCCCCTTCAGCGCCTCGATCATGCCGTAATGGCTGTGGACCTTCTCAAGTCGTAAAAGATTTTCAGAACCGCTCATTACGACTCGTCACCCTCCCCCAGATAGGCGTTAATCACCCTTTTATTATTCCTGATCTCATCGGGATCTCCTGCGGCAATCGGCATCCCCTGATCGAGCACCACGATGTGATCGGAGATCTCCATCACCAGCTTCATATCATGCTCTATTAACAACACGGTCAGGTCATTGTTATCCCGCAGACTGAGGATCAGCTGGTTCAGTTCCAGAGTCTCATTTGGGTTGAGCCCTGCTGCCGGCTCATCAAGAAGTAGCAATTTTGGGTCGAGCACCATACAGCGAGCGATCTCCAGGCGCCGCTGTTGACCATAAGCGAGGTTACCCGCCTCACGGTTGGCAAATTCGGTGAGCCCCATCTGATCCAACCAATAGTGAACCCGCTCTATCGCCTCACTCTCTTTTTGGCGATAGTTGCGCGTCTTAAACATTCCCGAAAGCAGGTTGCTATTGAGGCGGCTATGTTGCGCCACCATCAGATTCTCAACGACGGTCATCGCCTTAAAGAGACGAATATTCTGAAAGGTACGCACCAGACCACGCTGAGCAATTTTGTGACTCGGTAGCGCGGTAATCTCCTTACCGAGCATTGAGACCTTGCCGCTTGTCGGTTGGTAGAAGCCGCTAATACAGTTAAACAGGGTCGTCTTGCCCGCCCCATTGGGTCCGATAATCGCCGTGATCTGATTTGGCTCTACACCAAATGAGACCTGGTCAACCGCACACAGACCGCCAAATTGCATAGTTAGATTTTCTACTTGGAGCAAATCAGCCATTTTGCGGCATCTCCATCACCGGGCGTTTGCTGGGTAGCAGACCCTCGGGGCGCCAGATCATCATCAGCACCATAATCCCACCGAAGATCAGCATACGGAATTGATCAAACTCACGGGCAATCTCCGGCAGTATCGTCATCGCGATTGCGGCCAGGATCACCCCCACCTGAGAGCCCATGCCTCCAAGCACCACAATCGCCAGCACAATGGCCGACTCGATAAAGGTGAATGATTCCGGATTGATAAAACCCTGACGCGCCGCAAAGAAGCAGCCGGCAAAACCGGCGAAGGTGGCCCCCAGGGTGAAGGCCGATAGTTTGATGGTTGTAGGATTGAGACCCAGCGAACGACAGGCAATCTCATCCTCACGTAGCGCCTCCCAGGCACGCCCCACCGGCATACGAATCAGTCTATTGATGACAAACAGGGCAATCAGCACCAGC
>JAPHSO010000065.1 GCA_026193675.1 Gammaproteobacteria bacterium
AAAAGATGCCTGCATTTCCTGCAAGCGTCAGCACCATCCTTGATATCACTAGTGATATCAAGGATGGTGCTGACGCTTGCAGGAAATGCAGGCATCTTTTCGACCATCACCTCCAACCGCTCTTTCACTTCACTCATTATGGGTGTCTCAAATGTTTAATGAGACCGATAATACTAGATATTTTATTAAATAGTTCCCATAGATACATAACTGGCATGTAACCCTATAAAATAGGGATTATTAAATGACAGAGTCGGTTATGGGGTTTACTTTGTATCACTCTGACCCAATTAGATAGCGATACAACAAGATTGAGAGTAACTATGCAACAAGAACACCCTTTTGCCGAATATATTCGTATCCTTGGAAAGGGCCGTAACGGCTCGCGAGGACTCTCTGCAAGTGAGTCCTACAATGCTATGAAGATGATCCTTAATGATGAAGTTGAGCCGGTTCAACTAGGAGCTTTCCTGATGCTCATGCGTGTTAAGGAGGAGACCGGCATTGAGGTTGCAGCTGCCGTTAAGGCGATTAAGGAGACGTTAGCGACACCAGTCGGCACTCCTGAAGTTGATCTGGACTGGTCATCTTATGCGGGTAAAAAGCGTGTTCTCCCCTGGTATCTCCTCTCAACTCTGCTGATGGCCGATAACGGAATCCGTATATTTATGCATGGTGCTAGCGGACATACGGCAGGTCGTATTTACACCAAAAATGTTCTGCCCGAATTGGGAATGGCCATTGCAACTACGATGGAACAGGCTGCAGAGCAACTCGAGTCAAACAATTTTGCCTATATGGATCTAGAACATCTGAGTGGCAAAATGCATGAAATTATTGAGATGCGCCCCCTTCTGGGGCTGCGCTCCCCCGTACACACCATTGCCCGCATGTTAAATCCCTTTAATGCGGAATATGTGATGCAGGGTATCTTCCATCCCGGTTATCAGCCAACCCATCAGGAGGCGGGAATCATCCTGGAGATCCCTCACATGGCGGTCATCAAGGGTGAAGGTGGTGAGATTGAGCGCAATCCTGATCATAAGTTAACGATTCAATCTGTTCACAATGGTGAGATGATTGACGAAGAGTGGCCACCAATCTTTAGTCAACGTCACATTCGAACCAATAACGCCGATCTCAATACCGCTGATCTCAAACGAGTCTGGAGTGGAGAGTGTCGTGACGAGTATGCCGAGGAGACCATCAAAGGGACTGTTGCCGTTACCCTCTATATGATGGGGCGTGCAGCCAATCGTGAAGAGGCTGAACGACAGGCAAAAGAGATGTGGGATAGTCGTAATAAGAAGCGCTTCGTCTAAACTGAACTCATGTCATCCTCTCTCACCAAAACTCTGCCAAGGCTGCTGTTTAGCGCCCCCCACAAATCGTCTGGCAAGACGACCGTCACCATTGGGGTCTGTGCAGCGTTAAGAGAGAGAGGGCTTACTGTACAGCCCTACAAGAAGGGGCCCGACTATATCGATCCCATGTGGCTTGGGCATGCAGCACAACGACCATGTCACAATCTTGACTTCAATGTGCAGAGCAGAGAGGAGATCTCTGACTACTTCTGCAGCAATAGCAGTCATAGTGACATCTCTATCATAGAGGGCAATATGGGACTGTTCGATAGTCTCGATGTTGACGGTAGTAGTAGTAATGCTGAACTGGCAGCACTACTGGAGACGCCGGTTATTCTCATCATCAATGTCGAAGGGGCGACCCGAAGTATTGTTCCGGTTATTCAGGGCTTTATCGGCTTTGACGCTAAAATCAATATCGCCGGTGTCATCCTCAATAATATCGCCGGGAAGCGCCATGAGGAGCGCCTGCGCGAGGTGATCAGCCACTATATCGACATCCCGATTGTTGGCGCCATTCATCGCAACCGTTCATTGAAGATTGATGAGCGACACCTGGGATTGATACCGAGCAATGAGAGTCGTGAGGTTGACGACAAAATTGCCGAGATAACCCAGGCCATTAGTGCTCAGGTTGATCTGGATCTCCTCCTCACGATTGCTGAGACTGCCCCTGATATAAAGCCCCATTCAAGCGCTACAGTTTCCCCCCTCTCTTCCACACCATTAAGGATCGGCGTGGCTCAGGATGCGGCATTTGGCTTCTACTACCCCGATGACCTGCAGCGGTTCGCTTCCGAGGGGGCCGAACTTGTCCCTTTCAGCCCCCTAAAGGATTCCCGGCTACCCGATAGCCTGGATGGACTTTTTATCGGAGGCGGCTTCCCTGAAACCCATCTGGAGCAGCTGGCGGCCAACCAGAATATGAAGGACGCTATCGCTGCAGCTATAGAAGGGGGACTCCCCTGCTATGCTGAGTGCGGTGGGCTGATGTATTTGAGCCAGAGTATCGAGTGGCAGGGTGACCGAGCCCCTATGGTTGGCGTCGTACCGGCAACCTGCAAAGTCCATAAGAAGCCGATTGGTCGGGGATATGCCTACCTTCAGACCACGCAGCACCACCCCTGGCCATTTACTGATATAGGTGGTGAATTTCCGGCCCACGAGTTCCACTACTCTCATCTGGAAAATCTGCCCGCCGATAGTCACTTCGGCTATCGTATGGTTCGGGGCAGTGGTATCGATCATCACTCCGATGGCTATATCTACAAAAACCTGCTGGCCAACTATATTCACCTGCGCTCCGTAGGATCCACCCCATGGATAGAGAAGTTCCTCAGCTTTGTGGCACAAAAGAGCCCCAAACGGTTGTAATTGGCTCAATTTGCCCCTACTTTTCATCTAAATCATTTGCTACATCAGGATA
>JAPHSO010000269.1 GCA_026193675.1 Gammaproteobacteria bacterium
CTCAATGGGATTTTGAATAGCTTTTCGACAAGTGGAGCGCTCTGGAGAAAGGTGAACTCCACCTCATACCACTCATCGAGGAGTGCCTGGATCTGCTCAGCTGTGAGATGACTGTTCATGTTGATCGATATGGGGGAGAGGAGATAAAAAAGCCACCCCAAAAGGGTGGCCTGAGTTTAGTACGGGGTTGGAGTCGTCGTAAAATTAGGTGCGATCCCAATTCGGGCATCAGGGCCCTAATATTCTCCGAGGCAATTTATTGATCGACTTCGACCCCAGACTCCATTTAGCCGTCGGCGTTGATCTTGCCAACAATCTCCTGCAGCGTCTCATCAACCTTGTCGTTGTCGATCTGGCAGGTTCCCGCAGCGCTATGGCCACCACCACCGTAGCTGAGGCAGAGCTCACCCACATTGGTTTTTGAGCCCCGATCCAGAATCGATTTGCCCACGGCGAAGACGGTATTTTGCTGTTTGAGACCCCACATCACATGAATTGAGATATTGGTCTCGGGGAACAGCGCGTAGATCATGAAGCGGTTGACCGAATAGATGGTCTCTTCGTTACGCAGGTCGAGCACCACCAGATTGTTGTGCACGGTTGAGCAGCGCTTGATCTGTTCAATCGCCTTCTCTTCATGATCAAAATAGAGCTCTACCCGCTCCTTCACATCATCAAGCTCCATCACATCATCGATCTGATGGTCTTTACACATATCGATCAGCTCCATCATCAGCTGATAGTTGGAGATGCGGAATTCTCGGAAGCGACCCAGACCGGTACGTGCATCCATCAGGAAGTTCATCAGCACCCAGCCGGTCGGCTTGAGGATCTCATCCTGTGAGAACTGGGCTGAATCACCCTTATCGACCGCATCCATCATCTCATCCCACTCGGAGGGGAAACGGTTTGCACCACCGTAGTAGTCATAGACGACGCGTGCCGCTGAAGGGGCATCGGGATCGATAATATGGTTGTCCTGCTGTTCGTTACGGATGGTCTCGCTCAGGTGGTGATCAAAGGCGAGATGGACACCATTCACATAAGGGAGGTTGGTGGTGATGTCGTTATCGGTCACCTCTACTAAACCATCCTGCATATCTTTCGGGTGAACGAATTTAATCTCATCGATAATGCCGACATCCTTTAAGAGGATGGCGCAGACCAGGCCATCAAAATCACTACGGGTTATTAGTCGAAACTTTCCTTCACTCACAGGTGGTGTCCTCTTGGTTTAATTTGTTGGTTGATCTTCAGTGAGCCAAGTTACCATTAAGTTGGGGGATAGCTCTAGAGGCAATTGGCCTAAAACAGAGAAGAAGATAACTCATTGATGGCAGTCAACATCTCCACATCATCGGTTAATGCCTGAGCGATGGCGCTTTGGCAGGCATTAACGGGTGGTACACCGTCGTTGATCAGTTTGGCCGCATGTACCAGCAGACGGGTGCTGGCCCCCTCATCAAGACCGCTGCCCTTTAGATTTCGTGTCATTTCGGCGAACTTAACCAGCTTTTCTGCAATATTAGACTCAATTCCAGACTCATTGTGAACAATGGTCACCTCTAGCTCATGCTCTGGATAGTTGAATTCAAGGGCAACAAAGCGCTGGCGGGTACTCTGCTTGAGATCTTTGAGGACACTCTGGTATCCGGGATTGTAGGAGACCGCCAGGCCAAATTCTGGCGGCGCCTCCAGCAGTTGCCCCAGCTTCTCAATCGGCAGCACACGACGATCATCAGCAAGGGGGTGGATCACCACCATCGTATCCTTACGCGCCTCAACGATCTCATCCAGGTAGCAGATCGCCCCCTCTTTAACGGCTCGGGCCAGTGGCCCATCAACCCATATCGTCTCGCCGCCACGAATCAGAAAACGGCCCACAAGATCTGATGCGGTGAGGTCATCGTGGCAGGATACGGTGATCAGCGGTCGGCGAAGACGCCAGGCCATATACTCCATAAAGCGGGTTTTTCCACAGCCGGTAGGGCCTTTAAGCAGAACCGGCAGGTGGTTTTTAAAGGCGCTTTCGAAGATGGTGATCTCATCAGCAACTGGGGCGTAGTAGGGTTCGTCCTTGATCAGGTAGGCGTCGATATCGTTCATTATGTCTGCTGAAAATGTTGTGGGTCTGGTTTTGGATAGAGGTTATCAAATCGTGCGGTGTGATGGTTAACTCTCTGAGAAACTGAGCTGTCGATTGGTGACCATCTCTTCGATCTCTTCGGCACTTTTGGGGCGGCTGATGTAGTAGCCCTGCACCTCATCACATCCCCTGGCGCGCAGGAAGTCGAGCTGCTCCTGGGTTTCGACACCCTCGGCAATGACCCGTAGCCCCAGATTGTGAGCCATGGCGATAATGGTGTTGACGATTTCGGCATCATCATTGTCAATGGTGATGTCGCGGACAAAGGATTGGTCGATCTTCAATTTGTCGATCTTGAAACGTTTAAGATAGCTCAGAGAAGAGTAGCCGGTACCGAAGTCGTCGATGGCCATCTGAAATCCGTGAACACTCAACTGCTCGATCACCAAAATATTGCTCTCAACATTATCCATCAGGGTGCTCTCGGTGAGCTCCAGCTCCAGCATGTCGCTGCCGATATTGGCCTTTTTCAATGCCTGTTTGATGCATTCAACGACATTGGGTTTACGCAGTTGCAGCCCCGAGAAGTTAACCGCCATGCGCCAGTTGTTGCCGTACCGGCTTTGCCATAGTGTTAGTTGTCGGCAGGCCTCGTTAAGTACCCATTCGCCAAGTTTTTCAATCTGTCCACTCTCTTCAGCAATGGGGATAAAGACTGCTGGTGATATCGGGCCGTGCTCAGGATGATTCCAGCGGGCGAGGGCCTCAAAGCCGATAACGCGTCCGGTGGTGATGTCGATCTGGGGCTGGTAGGCCAGAGAGAGCTGGTTGTCGCCTATTGCTCGCCTTAGCTCGGTTTCGATCGACAGGCGCTCAGCGAAATTTGAACTCATCTCGGTGGTATAAAACTGGTAGCCACCGCGTCCCGCATCCTTGGCGCGGTACATCGCAGTATCGGCATTCTTAAGCAGTAGGTCCGCACTATCGCCATCCTCTGGATAGAGGCTGATACCGATGCTGGTCGAAGAGAAAAGCTCATGACCATCTTCTAGAGTAAGGGGGGATGAGAATGAGTTTACAATCTTTTCAGCGACAAGCGCCGCATCATTGGGAGAGCCGATGTCGGGAAGGATTATGGTGAACTCATCACCACCCAGACGCGAGACGGTATCCATATCACGAACGCACTCCTTTAGACGCTCGGCGGTCAGCTTTAGAAACTCATCGCCTACCCGATGTCCCAGTGAGTCATTAATATTTTTAAAGCGATCCATATCGAGGAACATCAGACCGACATGTCTACCTCGGCGATGTGACTGTACCAGGGCATTCTCAAGTCGGTCGTGGAACAGCTCGCGGTTGGGCAGATTGGTCAGGGCATCATAGTAGGCGAGATTATGCAGCCGCTTACGCACGTGCTCCTGGGTGCTGATGTCAGAGAAGATTGAGGCATAGTGGGTGATATTGCCCGACTCATCCTTAATGGCGTTGATGTTGAGCCACTCGGGGTAGATCTCGCCATCTTTGCGTCGGTTCCAGATCTCACCCTGCCATCGATCCGTCTCGGCGATGGCGCTCCACATCGCCTGATAGAAGGCGTTATCGTGACGACCTGAACTGAGTATGGTGGGTCGTTCACCTATCATATCCTCAGCGCTATAGCCGGTGGTTCTGCTGAAGGCTGGATTGATGGAGACAACATTAAGTTGAGGATCGGTAATCATCACCCCTTCAGGGGTGTTCTCCAGCACCATTGCTGCCAGTCGTAACTCCTCTTCTGCTTTCTTGCGCTCAGTGATGTCCTGGCCGATGGCCAGCAGACCTATAATCTCGCCACCGCTATTTTTCAGTGTTTTGTCATACCACTCGATCTGGCGGTGCTCGCCACTTTTGGTGACGATGGCATTGACGTTGCCTTTGGTCTGATTATCTTTGAGAGCCTCCCTGAAGAGCTGGCGTAGTGACTCTTGATCTTCGACCGGTAGGAAGTACTGAAACCAGTCTTTGCCAATCACCTCATCCAGTTTGTAGCCGCTAATGGTCTCAAGATAGGGATTGAATCGGATGATCATCCCATCGGTATCGAGTACCAGAACGATGGTCTGTGCTGTGTCGATCATTCCCTCTGCAAAGTTTCTCTGCTGACGCAGTGCAGCCTCGAGCTCAATTCGGTGGGTGATATCCTGCACTACGCCAAGCATACGAATCGCCTTGCCGAACTCATCTCTGATGGTGTCACCACGCTCTAGCACCCAGCGAGTTGTTCCATCGGGCCATACCACCCGGTGTTCAATGTTGTAATCAGTCCCATGTTCAACACAGGCGTTGACCGCGTCGCTCACCGCCTGGCGGTCATCGTTGTGAACAGCGCTCAGGAAGTTGTCATAGGTGGTTTCGAGTTCGCCCACGGCATAACCAAATAGTGGTGCTATCTGTTCTGACCAGTGAAGCTCTCCTGTTTCTATATTCCAGTCCCAGGTGCCGATGTTGGCAAAGCGCTGACCGGTTGTGTAACGCTCCTCACTCTGTTGTAGAGCCTGTTGAGCATCAATTTGTTCTGAGGCCATGCGGGCGTTGTTGATAGCGATAGCGGCGCTGGCGGCGAGCCCCTCCAGTATCTGAACATCTTGCTGGTCAAATTGCTGCTCATTAGCCTTGTCATGCAGCTCCAGGCAGCCGATGAGTGAACCATGTTTATCAATGATGGGAATAGAGATCAGCGTGATAAATCCGAGTGTCTGTTGAATCTCAAGGCTCACCTCTGGGTCGTTCAAGGCATCATGGCTAATGTAGGGAATCAGGTTTTCAGTGACCCAGCCAGGCACACCTTCGCCCTGCTTATATGAGAGATCGATGGGGTGCCAGCTACCATCACGATAGTGTTTGTCGAAATACATCTGCTCATCTTTCAGCATGCCGGCACAGCCTGCTGAGGCTTCAACCAGCTTGAGTCCATATTCGACCAGGGTCTTACAGATCACCGGTATCGACAGCTCCTGGTTGAGCCGATGGTTGGCCTCGACCAGCAGATGAAGCTGCTGTTCCAGTTGGGCTACTCTGTTTTCGGCGTTGTCGTTATCCATATAATTTGTGTGCAGCGGTAAAATTTCTATAACTGTAGTTGATCTGTAAGGGATCGCTTGAGCGTGTGATCTTTGGCCTGTTAAACCAGCAAAGCCAATAACATAGTAATTTACTATGGATTTAAATGCAATTTATGTGGTTTTACCGATTTTTAGGTGGCTCTCGCTGTTTTGTCGCTATGGGAGAGGGTGTGATGGGTGTCGATATTGAATAGGGCTACACTTTTTCGCACAACAGACGATATGTATAGTGTTCATTATATAAAGGTGGTGGGGGTGAGTATGCCCACTTTGAGTCGGATCGGGAGATATTAGAGCGCAATGGAAGTTCCTAGCAGACAGGGAGCAACGGCAAAGCGATCCTCAAATGGGGCGGCGCAATCTCCGGGTGGGCAGCGTCCGGCACCAAAGGGGGGTGACAACGGGAAAGAAGATCTGATTAGCGACTCCATCAATAAAGATGTTTTTGATATTGGTGGCACCTTTCACGATATGCGAGGCGCACCGCCGACCCACTGGTCGGTCACCTGGTCAGACCTGATGATGACGATGTTCATCCTGTTTATGACGCTCTATGTCTATCAGATGGCGGGTCAAAGTTTTCAAGAGGCAGATCAGGAGGCGTCGGATGCGATGCAGCAGGATGCCCCGTTCTATGTCCCTGGGGGTGAATTTTCCCCAGGTGATGGTGGCGCAGCCAACAATCTTCAATCGGCTCAGGATGAAGAGGCCTCTCTTCAGGTCGATGGACGGATGCCCCGAGATCTGGAGCGCGAGAAACTTGAGGCGGCCAAACAGGGTAGCAGTGGATTGGAGGCGGAGCTAAGCACCGCCTGGAAAGGCTCCCCCGAGCATGAGCAGCCCGGCGATGAACTGAATCCCTCAACCGATCTCAGGGTGCCTAAAGATGCTCCCATTCCCGAAGATAAACCGGAGGTGTTGAGTAAGCTCTTCGATCTGAGTAAGTACACACTGACTCAGGAGAAGCTGCAACGCTTTGCCTCGGTGGATGTGGTGCCCAACAAGGCGGTACGGATTATCCTGACCGGTGACCTGCTCTTTCCTCCAGGACAGGCGGTGTTAGCAGGTGGAGCAGAAGATGCGCTGAGTAAGCTGGCCCCGGTGTTGCGACGTATCCCCTATATGATCAATGTGGTGGGGCACACCGATAGCACGCCCATGTACTCTGCGCAGTTCCCCAGTAACTGGGAGCTTTCAGTGGCGCGCGCCAGTAGCGTGGTTCGTTTTCTGATGGATGAGATGGAGATCCCGGGCCGTCAACTTGTCGCATCGGGTTACGCCTATTACCGTCCAGTTATGCCCAATAACAGTGTTACCAATCGTGCCAGGAACCGCCGTGTAGAGATCATCATCTCTAAAGAGCTTCCCGATGCGATACCGGCAACGAGTGAGAATATTAGATAGATATGAATGAGCTAAGCCTATGTATATGAAGAACATTTTTGCACTGTTTATCTGTGTTTTGATATTTCTTTTTGGATTCTTCTTAAAGGGGAATCTGAGTCTCTACTTTAACCTGGCAGGGATTATGGTTGTGGTGGGTGGTTCTGCGGCAGCAGCATTGATCAGTTACGGCCTTGATCGATTAATCATTGTCTACCGAGTAACGAGGGCATCGTTCAAACCTGAGGTGACCTCAGAGAGAGAGATAATTAGTATCCTGATGGATCTGTCGATTCGTTCGCGTATTAAGGGGATCCTCTCACTCCAGGAGCAGGAGGAGGAGCTGACCACCCACTTTCTGAGAAGGGCGTTGGGCTGTCTGGTGGACGGTTTTAAGCCCAATGAGATGCGCGATGTACTCAACACCGAGATGTACTTTTTCAAGCTACGCCGTGATGAGAGTGAGCGGGTGCTGCGTACCATCGGCAATTTTCTACCCGCATTCGGCATTATCGGTAGTGTGGTGGGTCTCATCTCAATGCTGGCCGGTATTGGTGATACCTCGGTAATTCTGGCAGCGGTACCGGTGGCCCTCACCTCGACCCTCTATGGCATCGCATTGGCCAACTTCCTGTTTATCCCCTTTGCCGAAAATATTCGTGAGCGCACCAAGCATGAGCTGCTGTTGCAGAAGATCATCATGGATGGAGTTATCGCCATAGAAACAGAGATCAATCCGCGTCTGCTGGAGGCGAAATTGCAGTCATTCCTCACCCCCTCTGAGCGTAGTGATGAGTTGGTTTCTTACCACGAGATCATCAAGCGCTTTAAACTGAGGCATGATGAGGAGAGGGCTCAGGCAGAGGCCGCCGAGGGTTAATTCTCTTCATAACCCCACTGTCATGCTGCGACTCTCTGCCCTGAAACGGCTACAGAGCGTGATCCATTAAGCCATTAATAGACCAATAAGTAGAGCTCATTGGCTTTTTGATGGCTGATCGCATAAAAAGCTCACCCAAATCGTGAATTCACAACTTTTAGATTCCTTTATTGGAGGTAATCAATGTCTGAGGTAATCGCAACCAACGAGACCATTATGGTCGTAGGCGGTGGCATAAGTGGACTGACAGCTGCTATTGAAGCGGCTGAGTGTGGCAAGCAGGTTCTGCTGCTCGAAAAGTCTTCTACCGTCGGTGGACGGGTCGGCCAGCTCTACAAATATTTTCCTAAACTGTGTCACCCAACCTGTGGTTTGGAGATTCAGTACCGTCGTCTAAAGGGCAACAAAAATGTTCGCCTGCTGACCATGGCTGAAGTGACCAATGTTGAAGGTGAGAGTGGTAACTACACCGTATCCGTTAAGGTTGCGCCACGTTATGTTAATGAGAACTGTACTGCATGTGGTGCATGTGCTGAGGTCGTTGAGGCCGAGTTCGATGACGAGCATAACTACGGCATGATGAAGCGCAAAGGTGCCTACCTTGCAAACAACATGGCCTTTCCTCAGCGTTATGTCCTCGACCCAGCAATCATCGGTACCGATGATGCAACCAGGGCTGCCGAGGCCTGTAAGTATGGTGCGGTTGACCTTGAGATGGCAGAGCAGGAGCTGACCCTGAATGTCGGTTCTGTAATCTTCGCCACTGGATGGAAGCCCTATGATGCGGCCAAGATTCAGCCATACGGTTACGACCGTTATGAGAACGTCATCACCAACGTTGAGTTTGAGCGCATGCTTGATCCATTCGGTCCTACCGGTGGTCAGATTAAGCGTCCTTCAGATGGTGAGACCCCAAAGAACATCGCATTCATTCAATGTGCCGGTTCACGTGACAAGAATCACCTCAAGCACTGCTCACGTATCTGTTGTATGGCGACTCTGAAGCAGACCACCTATGTGAAAGACACCCTGGGTGATGACTGCAAGTCGACCGTCTACTATATCGATATTCGTGCAATCGACCGTATCGATGACTTCCATCAGAAAGTTAAAGAAGATGAGAACGTCACCTTTGTTAAGTCGAAGGTTGCCAACATCGTCAACGGTGGCAACGGTAACGTCATTCTTAATGGTGTAGATACTGAAGGTTACAACCGTTATGCCAACGAGCATGACCTTGTGGTCCTCGCGACCGGTATGGAGTCATCTCTGCCAGAGGGTATCTTCCCAGAGGGGACTGTCATCAACGAGCACAACTTCATCGATGCTGATGAGTCTAACGGCGCCATCTTCGGTGCGGGCTGCTCATCTGATGCACTCGACGTGAACCGTGCTGTTCAAAATTCAACGGCTGCCGCGCTGCGTGCAATTCAGACCGTTAGTTTAGTTTCTGGATCGGAGGGTTAATCGATGGCTGATTTCAAAATTGGAGCCTACATCTGTAAAGGCTGCGGCATCGAAGATCGACTCGATGTAAACCAACTGACTCAAACAGCGACCCGTGACGGTAAAGCTGCAATTGGCAAAGACCACGAGTTTCTCTGTAACGCCGAAGGCGTAAAGATGATTCAGGACGACATCGACAACGAAGGTGTTAACCGCGTTGTTATCGCCGCCTGTTCGCGCCGTGCCAAGACCGATGCCTTTAGCTTTGATGGTGTCACCATCTCACGTGCGAATCTTCGTGAAGGCGTTATCTGGATTCGTCCCGATGAGGATGAGCACCAGGAGACCACTCAGGAGATGGCAGACGACTACGTGCGCATGGCCTGTGCTGAAGCGAAATCTTCAACGCCTCCTGCTGCAAGTGGTGAGCAAGAGGTTAATCGTCGCATTATGGTTGTCGGTGGTGGTATCGCCGGTATGACCTCTGCGATTGAGGCGGCCAAGACCGGTTATGAAGTTGAGCTGGTTGAGAAGAGCGGCGCCCTGGGTGGTGTTGCTGCTGAGCTCTACAAGCGTACCCCTAAGAGGAATGGTCTTGCAGGTCCTGCCGATAACGATACTGCTGATCTGATTGCAGCGGTTGAGGGCAGTGACAAGATTACGGTTCACCTTAACGCATCACTGACCAAGACTGATGGCGCACCTGGCCGCTTCTCTGCGGAGATTGCGACCGAGAGTGGTTCATCAACTACCGTCTCAGTTGGTGCCATCGTTCAGGCGACCGGTTTCAAGCCTTACGACATGAGCCAGCTGCCAGAGTTTGCCCCTGACAATGCTGACGTTGTTGACCAGCTAACCTTCGAGAAGATGGTTAAGGCCAACGACGGCGCAATCAAAAAGGCCGACGGTTCTGATGCCAAGAATGTGGTATTTGTTCAATGTGCCGGTCAGCGTAGCGATAAAGAGGGTCACCTCCCTTACTGTTCTGGTCACTGCTGTACAACATCTATTAAACAGGCTCAGTATGTTAAGGCTGCCGGTGGCGATGCGACCGTTATCTTTGACGACCTGCGTACTCCCGGTGCAACCGGTGAGGACTTCTACCGCTCAGGTCAGGAGGCAGGTGTTGCCTTCTCCAAGGGTGCTGTTAGCGGCGTAGCTGCTGGCGGTAACGGTCTTGAGGTGAGCTACAACGATAAGATCCTCAACGAAGATACCGCAATCAATGCAGACATCGTGGTTCTGGCTACCGGTATGGTGCCAAACTCGGGTCCTAACCCTTACCTGATCACGGAGCTTGGTGAAGCGCGTGAGAAGGATAATAAGGAGTTGATGGCTCAGATTGAGGCGGAGATTGCGATTCAGCCAGAGTCGATTCTGAACCTCGGTTATCGTCAAGGTACCGACCTGCCGATCCTGCGTGATGGATTTAACGATTCACACTTCATCTGTTTCCCCTACGAGACACGTCGTACCGGTATCTACGCTTCCGGTCCGCTGCGTCGTCCAATGGATATCGTGCAGACTGTTGAAGATGCGACCGGTGCAACCATGAAGGCGATTCAGGCCTGTGAGAATGCCGGCCTTGGCCGTGCGGCTCACCCACGTTCTGGCGACCTCTCGTTTCCAAGCTTCCGTCGTGAAGGTTGTACCCAGTGTAAGCGTTGTACCGTTGAGTGCCCATTTGGTGCAATCAACGAGGACGAAGAGGGTTACCCACAGTACAACGAGGCGCGCTGCCGTCGTTGTGGTACCTGTATGGGCGCCTGTCCTGTACGTGTTATCTCGTTTGAGAACTACTCGATTGAGACCGTTGGTCAGCAGATCAAAAACGTCGATATCCCTGATGAGTTCGATGAGAAGCCACGTATCCTGATGCTGGCTTGTGAGAACGATGCCTACCCAGCGCTCGATATGGCGGGTATGACCAAGCAGACCTACAGCCCATGGGTACGTATCGTACCGGTTCGCTGCCTCGGTTCGGTCAGCACCATCTGGATCACCGATGCACTAAACAGTGGTTTTGATGGCATCATTCTGGCCGGTTGTCAGAAGGGTGAAAACTACCAGTGTCACTTCGTCAGAGGTTCTGAGATGGCTCATATGCGTATGAGCAAAATCGACGATACTCTGAGTCAGCTCAATCTTGAGAAAGAGCGTGTCTCGACACTTGAGGTTGCCATTACCGACATCCAGCGTCTGCCAGAAGAGATCAACAAGATGGAAAAGACCATCGAAGAGATCGGCATGAGCCCATTCAAGTTCTAAGGAGATTGCTATGAGTGATATGAATCAAAATATGATTGAAAAGTACCGCAGCAGCTTCCTTCAAGAAGTTGAGGCGAATGTCGAAGAGGGCCACATGGTCAAGATGTGTATGCAGTGTGGCGTATGCTCTGGCTCATGTCCTATGCAGAACAACTGGGAGCATCCGCCTCAGGA
>JAPHSO010000248.1 GCA_026193675.1 Gammaproteobacteria bacterium
GATCTAAACCGTTGGATTTGTCATTAAATGGCGACCATTCAACGGTATTGCTTAACCACTCAGGTGGTTTTTCAATCTTAAGGACGGAATAGAGGGTACCGTGAGTATAGTAGTCATCCTGCCGATGATTCAGTAACGTAAATGCATCATTTTCAAGCTGAATACTCACAAATGATTTTGGTGACTCATCTGCTGAGAGAACAGCGCCCGGTACCAGGCTCAATATCCACCATAAAATCACCCTGTACATTTTATGATTCAACATTCAAGCCTCTGTCAAAAAGCGGTTACTGAGAGTTTTTTACAGATCAATGAATGATCGGTCCCTGACTATTGTTTTCTAACATCCCCGTTATCTCATTAGCTGAGACCGGCCTGCTAAATAGATATCCCTGCGCGAAGTCACATCCCTGTTCAGCAAGAATCTTAAGTTGCGACTTGGTCTCAACACCCTCTGCCACCACTTTCAGTCCTAAACCATGGGCCATAGCGATTGTGGCAATAATCAACTCTAGTCCTGCTGAATTATCGTCAATATCATTGACAAAGCTTCGATCAATTTTAAGGATGTTAAAGGGATAACGCCGCAGATAACTGAGCGATGAGTACCCTGTACCAAAATCATCCATTGAAATGGTTATTCCCGAGCCACTTAGAGCGCTCAGCGAATCGTCAACATCTGAACGCCCACTCATGAGGACACCTTCGGTTATCTCTAACTCAAGCGATCCATTGATTATTCCAGAATTGAGTAGTGCATCATTAATAACGGAGACCAATTGAGGATCACGAAACTGAATCGGCGATAGATTTATCGCAATATTAAATTTAGGCTTATCCTTGCCGCCCCATTGTACTGCCGTACTTAGCGCCTCATTCAGAACAAATTGACCAATGGGAATAATGAGGCCTGTCTGTTCTGCAACGGAGATAAACTCGTCAGGAGAGACCTCACCCAAAACCGGATTATTCCATCGCAGCAGCGCCTCTACTCCGACAATGTTTCCTTTACTAATATCAATCTGAGGTTGATAACAGAGTCGGAATTCTCCCCGCTCCAGCGCACCATGCATCTGCTCCTCTAATAACAGCCTACGAGATACCTCCGTGTTCATCGCTTCAGTAAAGTAAGAGTAGGTATTACGACCCAGCTCTTTTGAGTGATACATCGCAGAGTCGGCATTACGCAGCAACTCGGAAGAGTCCTCTCCATCATTTGGATAGACGGCAATACCGATGCTGGTGGTCAGCGTCAGCTCTCTTTCATTTAGTTTGAATGGATTTCTAAGACAGTTGAGCAGATTTTCAGCGATGGGTTGAGCATCTACAGGATCATAAAGTCCTCCCAGCAGCACAATAAATTCATCTCCTCCCAAACGACCTACGGTATCACCACTCCGCACTGCTCCTCTAAGGCGCTTTGAAGCCTCAATCAACAACATATCTCCCATGTTATGCCCCATGGTGTCGTTGACCTTTTTAAAGTCATCCAGATCGAGAAATAGAATAGCAACCTGCTGTCTATTTCTTTTTGAATCGATGAGCAACTGCTCTAATCGATCCAGTGCAAGAAAACGGTTGGGTAGCTGAGTTAAGGAGTCGAAATGTGCCTGATGCAAAATCTGCTCTTCTTGCTCTTTGCGCAAGGTGATATCTTCTTCAACACCCAGGTAGTGACTAACAAGACCTGATCTATCGAACACCGGGGCAATGTGGGCGTTGACCCAAAAGTGCTCCCCATTTTTTCTGCGGTTCAGTAATTCACCCTGCCATGCCGCACCACTATTAAGCGCATCCCATAGCTCCTGGTGAATCTCTTTAGGGGTTTCACCCGATTGAAGTAGGCTAAGACTCTTCCCCTCAATTTCTGACAGGCTATAACCTGTAACCTTCTCAAAGGTGCTGTTGATATATTCAACTTTGGCATTTGAGTCGGTAATCACCACAGATACCGGGCTCTGCTCCACAGCCTGTGACAGGGTATGAATCTCTTCTGTTCTCTCATCAACAAGATGTTCTAGATATTTCTTGTTGTGCTCAAGCTGAGCCTGTATCTCTTTACGCTCCTCAATTTCATCATTCAGAGAATTGACCAGAATGCTATTTTCAAACTGCAGGGCAAATGTTCTCTTTAGATTTGAATTGGTTTTAATGCTGATGAAATAGACCAGCGTTACAAAAAGCACGATGGCTGAAGATAAAAGCTGAGCGGTATCACTCAACTGGGTATAGATAAATAGAGGCAATATTACTGCCGATGGAAAACTTGAAGAGACGAATGCGGGAAGATGTGCTGAAAGAATGGGGACTGAGGCGCCCATGACACCCATAATAATAAGAACAATTGCTGTCTGATAGGCCGGCTCATTTATCGTAAAAGCGATCAGACAAAGTATGCCCCAACCTATTCCGGCTATTGTTGTATTGATCGTAAACTTTCTGGCCCAGATAGGCGTCTCATCAGCACAGGCCTGTTCTGATGCGTTAAATCCCTTCTTTAAGAACAGACGAAGGATCGCAATGGTAATCATCCCTGCCGCCCATCCCCCTAGATAGAGGTGATCGACAACACCGATGAATGAATACAAAACGATAACTGCAATCGAGATGATCCCTATCGCAGATGGTACTGCATTCTCATAAACCAGCTTGATCTGTCCTGACTGGATAAAGGACTCTTTATCTAATTCCATGAATTA
>JAPHSO010000191.1 GCA_026193675.1 Gammaproteobacteria bacterium
AACATGCCGAGAGACTGCTCATTTTTTCCAGAGCCGGAAAGCGGGATGACAACTGCAGAGGCGATCTCTGAAGCATTCTCACCAAAAAGAGTCTCCTTCTGCTCGTCGGTAAGGCGTCCGCAGAAGCAGTCACTCTTTTCAAGAAGGTTTTTCAGTGACTTTAGATTGGGCGCATCGGGATCGATACTGTTGGGTAGTTTCTGCTCTTTGTCGTAAAGATGAACCACAACTGAGTCGGCATGAAAATCATCCAGCAGCGCAGAGCGAAGGTAACCGATGGTCTGCTCTAAAGAGTCAGACTGAATCAATAAAACAATCAAATGTTGCAGGCGCTTTAATAGGTGCTCATTATTTTGGGCGGTCTGGTGGAGCGTCTTCAACTGCTGCTCAGTGCGAGACTTCTCCTCACGTAGCACGCCAATCTGGCGCTCGATCAGTGATACCGCAGTACCACTTTCAGGATGTGGCAGAGTCAAATCGGGAAGTAGTGCACTATTGTTAAGAAAAAAATCGGGATGGTTACGCAGATAGGCGATCACATCCTCCTCTTTAATGGAGGTCTCACCTTCGGTAGTGGCGGCATGATTCATATTGATTTATATCTCTATGGTTCCTTTAAACACAGTTGTGGCGGGGCCTGTCATCCAGATGGGCGCATCACCCTGTTGCCATTCAATGATTAGTCTACCCGCAGGCAGTAAAACTTCAACTCTGTTCTCAAGCTTGCCCCAGCTTATGCCAACAGCGACGGCGGCGCAGGCTCCGGTTCCGCAGGCGAGAGTTTCACCAGTACCACGCTCAAACACCCGCAGGCGGATCTGTTGGCGCGAAAGGATCTCCATAAAACCGACATTGACCCGCTCAGGAAAGCTGGGGTGACGCTCCAGGATAGGTCCCCACTCGGCAACCGGTGCCTTATCAACACTCTCGACCTGATGGACCATGTGAGGATTGCCCATTGAGACGGCGCCTATTTCGATTTTCTCACCTTCAAACACAAGCTGGTAAGATGCTGCCTGTTGAGGGGCAAGAAAAGGGAGCGATGCCGGCTCAAAGTGAGGAGGCCCCATATTGACGCGAACCTCATCGCCCTCCTCTATATATAGCGTAATGATGCCAGAGGCTGTCTCGACAACAATTTTGTCTTTATCTGTCAGCCCCTGTTCGCGCACAAACAGGGCAAAACAGCGTGCACCGTTACCACACTGCTCAACTTCGCTACCATCTGCGTTAAAGATGCGATAGCTAAAATCGATCTCTGACCGGTTGCTCTGTCCAACGATCAGGATCTGATCACAACCGATTCCAAAGCGCCGATCTGCCAGGGTGCGTGCAATTTCAGGGCTCATTGTGATCTGTTGTTCAATCGCATTGATCACAACAAAGTCATTTCCCAGGCCATGCATTTTGGTGAAGTGTAAATTCATAGCGTGAGAATACCTGTCAGTAGGAGACATTACAAAATTCAACTCATGTCAAAAAGTCGCTAACGTTGAATGCTGTCCGTTAGCCAATAGTAATGGAATGGTGGAACCACCAGCTGATTTTTAAACATTGCAGGCGTTTCGCCACTGATAACATCATACATCGGATTGAACTGGTTGAACGCCTGATGACTCAAGTCATCAAGATTTAGATATTGGGGAGAGGCATCAAAATTGGTCACCACCAGAATATGCTCGCCAGTTGTCAGGTTAAAGCGAGAGAAGACAAACAGGTGTGGATTGCCCACATCGTACAGTTCACGATTATTGAAATCGGCGAAAGAGCTCAACTCTTTGCGAACCGCAATCATCTGTTTGAGTGCGGTGAAGATACGATATTCAGGAGTTCCTGACTTTTTTCTCAGCTCCACCTTGTTCCAGTCGATTCTAGGGCGGTGGGCCCAACGGCTGTCGTTGGCCTTGGTCTCATCCTCCAGATAGGTGGCGTCATTAACCGTACCCACCTCATCCCCGTAGTAGATGAGTGGTAGGCCGCCAAACGACATAATCAGGCTATGTAAAAGCAGAATGCGCTGAATCGACTGCTCAAGCTCCTCCGGATTATTTTTCTGCAGAGCAGACTCGAGTCCAACAAGTGATGCAAGAGAGCCCGAAATACGCGCATCACCAGTTTTATCGTTTCTACCAAATGGCAGCCCCATGGCGTTTGAGTCGCCATATTCCCCAGTGTAGTAGTCGATTAGGAATTTACGATGAGCGGCAGGCTCGTAACCGACTCTAACGATATCGTTATCATCAAAACCGAGACCAATATCGTCATGGCAGCGAATATAGTTAAGCCAGGTGGCCCGCTCCAGTTTATTGGGGAGGGAGCCAATTCCTTGATATAGAAGTTTAGTGTTTTTGGTGGCAACGGCGTCCCACAGAAGTGCCATAAAGGTGGCGTTGTAGGCGATTTCACACTCCTTGGCATTAACCGCATCCTCACCAAAGTATTTGGTGATCTCTACGGGGGCGACGATCGCTTCGGCAATAAACAGGGTGCCGGGAGCGGTCACCTGACAACAGTCTTTTAGGAGTTGTAGTATCAGGTGAGCTTCCCGTTCATTTTGGCTGCTGCTGCCGATCTTTTTCCATAAAAAAGCGACCGCATCGAGACGCACGATATCGGCACCCTTGTTAGACCAGAAGAGAATGATATCGAGTATCTCAATAAAGACCTCGGGATTGCTGTAGTTGAGATCCCACTGAAAGCGGTTGAAGACGGTCATGACCCACTTTTGCATCTCCTCACACCAGGTGAAGTTTCCAGGAGAGGTCTCGGGAAATATCTCGGGCATTGTCTCTTCGAACATATCTGGCACTTCGCGATTGTCGAAGAGATAGTAGTAGTCCTGATACTTCTTCTCGCCGCTTCGGGCTCGCCTGGCCCACTCATGTTCATTGGAGGTGTGGTTGACCACCACATCAAGGGTAAGCAGAATTTCGCGTTTTCGCAGATCATCAGAGAGAGACTGCAGATCTTCCATTGTGCCGATATCTTTATTGATCTGGCGGAAGTCACTTACCGCATAACCACCATCACTTTCACCCTTAGGGCACGTGAGGATTGGCATGATATGAATCAGGTTAACGCCAAGCTCCTGAAAATAACTGAGCTTTGATTTTAGCCCATTGAGGTCTTCGGCAAAGCCATCACTATAGAGCGCCATCCCCACCCATTTCTGGTTGAGGAACCAGTTGTGATCCTGCTCACGCGCGATGTCACTTTTCTTGAGTACATCGGGACGTTCAATATACTGTTTGGCCATGATCTCAACCAATGACAGGGCCTGTTCATTGAAGTCGTCACGATCACCGTATAGATGTCTAAAAAGTGAAAATATGGTGTAAAAATTGGCACCTAAGCGGGTGTAGAAGTGCTGTAGCTCTTCTCGCTTCAGATCGGGTTGAAGCTTGATCAGGATTTCATTTAGCAGTGAAAAGGAGACTTGCTCGTACATCGTTAGTTTAGTTCCCAGCTGTCGATTAAAGGTTGATAGAACTTTCTATTATTTATAGTCGCCCCACGAATTGTGACAACCTGACTGGCAAACTGTTGTGCTCGCCGCAGGGTTAATGAGAGCGGCCAGCGCTGAATATTTCCGAGCAATATGATTGAGTTAAAGGCATCTCCTGCTCCGACCGTATCTATCACGCTTTTACTCATTTCAGGAATAGCCGAAACCTTATCGCCGTTGGCGGTCAATGCAAACGCCCCCTTCGCGCCCTGGGTGATCACAACCCCTTCCAGCGCAAAATCGGCGAGCAGATTATGTGCTAGCTGCTCAACATCTGTAGTACTTTGATCTTCGGGGGAGATTTGTCGTAGCTCATCCTCATTGAGCTTAGCCCAGTGGCTGTCGGTAAGAGCGCTGTTGATGCACTGCATATTCCACCATGGTGGTCGCAGGTTGATATCGACAAAAATTGAATAGCAGTAATTATCCTTAATAGAACTTAAGGTGCTTGCTGAGTGTTCATTGCGGATGGCTAGGGTGCCATGATAAAGAATACCCTGTTGCGGCAGTGGTGGAATGGCATCGCGAGCAATAAAATCGTAGGCACAATCCTGAACGATTTCATATGAGGGCTCCCCATCGCTGATCTGCACATTAACAGTTCCTGTGGGATGGGAAGAGTCGAGCTGAAGTCCTGAGCTGTCCATTCCCCACAGCTCCATTTTATCTTTAATTTTGTGACCTAAGGGATCATTGCCAACACGGGAGATAAACAGGGGGGCCTGACCAAATGCCTGCAGGTGCCAGGCAACATTAAAGGGGGCTCCGCCCAGAACGATGGAGCCGTCGGGAAAGTGATCAAATAGAACTTCACCAAAAATTACCGGCCGAATTCTTTTGTCTCTATTTGTCATATTTACCTCAACCACTCTTCCGCCTCGGGCATATAGTGAACCACACCCTCAATGACACCTGCACTGTAATTACCATTCATATCAAGGTAACCACCCTTGGCACAGTAGAGGTTTTCTTCATTACCCATTAAAGAGGCCTGTTGCTGTGCCTGACGGCAAATATCAACCGGTGCATTGGCGACAACAACAGCATTAATCGGGCTCACCAGTACCGGAAGATCGTTGCCACTATCGCCTGCGAAAATGGTCTGTTCATGAGGAATCCCAAGCTGCGACATTACAAACTCAATGGCACGAAGCTTGTCAGCCTTGGCCGGAAGGATATCGAGCAGGCCGATGGCTGCAGGTTCATCGATGCTAGTGATCAAGCTGGCCTGTATGTTGTGAGCATCCAGAACGGTTTTAACCTTTGTGACCAGTTTATTTAAATCAGTACCGATTGGAAAATAGTAGCTGAGCTTGTAACGATTCTGCTTGCTCTGCTCCTGTAGTCTCAGCTCACCGGTATTTCGAAGAAGTTCTTTAATATTGTCACTGCCATGCCCCGACCAGTCTGCAGAAATTTTATCATGCCAGTTTTGCCAGATAGACCATCGGTGATCAGCACGTTGATAGATAGAGGAGCCGACATCGCCAATAATAAAATCTGGTGTAGGTAGATTGTAGAGTGTTATCGCCTCTTCAATGAGTGCAAGATGTCGTCCCGTAACATAGACCAGAGTTACCTGGGAATGCTGAGCAAGAGCTTTAAATTTCTCGCGTGCGGCAGAAGACTCAGGTTCAGCTCCATTAGGAATGACTGTTCGATCAAGATCGGTGCATAACAGCAAGTGACGGCTCATTCTGAACTCTTATCAATAGGTGCAATACATGAGTCGAGAAAATCGTAGTGCTCAACCGCCTCCAGGATTCCGGCAGCGAAGGGTTTTTTTGCAAAATAGATCTGCTCAATATCATCCAGCTCAGATAGCTCTTCATTGTGACGGTTGGCAACAACCACAGCCAATGTGTTGCCACGCATCATATCCTCATCAGAACCAGAGCCACCCGCTGCTAGAATATGATTTAGAGGAATATCCCACTGCTCAGCAACCCAGCGCAGGGCCAGACCTTTTGATGCTCTGATAGGCAGAATATCCAGAAACTGTCCAAACGAGAGCATCACATTTACGGTCTGATCGTGCTGCATTAAAAGGTGATGAATTCCGTGTACATCAGGTGCGATGGTGGGATCAATGTAGTAGCTAATTTTAAAATTACTCTGCTCCGATTTTGGCTGAAGCTTGAGTCCAGGAATATCTGTAAGTATTCGACGTATCGCTTTAGGATTCCATTGATAATCGATATGCTCTGCCCATGCCATATCTTTGGTGATCTCAGGTGCATAATAGATCTCGGTTCCGAGACTTGTGAAGAGGACATCGGGGCGTGGTATGCCATATTGTCGAAACATCTTTAGTGCAGAATCGAGTCGGCGACCCGTTGCAATACCAAAAGTGGTGCAGACCCTGTTGCCTTTAATAAACTCAATAAATCGGTTTAGCTCGGCGGTATTTCCGACCAAATTTTGATCAAGGTCAGAGATGATGGCGCGATCATGATAGAGCATGGGGCGCCGTTTGAGGCACATCCGTGTTAATGGTTCACTTTGATCGATAACAGGTTTTAGAACGGAGAGATATTTATCGGCATGTGCTGACCATGAATAGTGCTTTCGGACACCTTTAAGACCATTTTCTGAGAACAGCTCCCAGCGCTTTTTATCATTTAAAAGTTTAATTAGAGTGTCGCTCATCAACTGTTTATCAAGCGGATCAATCAAATAACCATTCTTACAGTTCTCAATAATATCAACAGGGCCGCCATCCTCAGTTGCGATTATGGGTAGGCCACATGCAGCCGCCTCGATCAGTGTGAGACCAAATGGTTCCGTGAGAGCTGGGTTTATAAATACCCCCTTACTGAGTGCTGCGAGTCGATAGAGTAGAGAGACATCTTTCGGTTTATGATGCTTGGGATAGGCAACCTTGCCATAGAGATCATAGAGATCAATTGTGAGTAGAATCTCCTTCATAACATCTTGAGATCCACTATCCATCTCGTGGATGTCATCGCGGTTACCGGCAATGATCACAAGATTGGCCTTTTGTCGAAGCTCTTTAGACTCACCATAGGCCTCAATCAGGGTAACAATATTTTTACGTGGATCAGGTCTGGATAGAGCAAGAATAACCGGCTTAAGGGGGTCCTTTAAAAATCGTGACAGCTCTTTAAAGATAGGTGTATCAGGTTCATTACTCTCCGGTGGATGAAACTGCTCCAAATCTGTTCCCGGAGGGATGACGCGCATCTGGTCGGGTTGATAGTAGTCGTACATCCCATACTGTTGTTCAATCTCCTGTCGAGTGCTGGTGATGACTCGTTCAGCAACGCTCAGTGTCTCCTCCTCCGCCTCGATACGGCGAGAGATGTTGTAACGTTCCTCTATCACTTTGCGCTTTAGACCGCTGGCAATCAGGCGCTTACGTTTACTGCGTCCTAGAGAGTGACCAGTATGTATTAGTGGAATGCTTAACTGGTGTGACAGTTTAGTACCCACGTAACCGGCATCTGCATAGTGGCTATGGATGATATGAGGCACCTGATCCTGGCTGTGGATATAGGCCAGAGCATTGTCAGCAAAGTTGTCTAGACTTCCCCATAACTCCTCTTTGGGAATGTAACGATAATCACCACACTCAATACGTACAATACGGCTCTTGTCTGACAATGGTTCTATGTGGAGTGCATAATCGCCACTGACCTGTGGATCAACAATTGTTCGTGTGAGGAGGTCAACTTTTGCCACATCGGCATGACTACCGAGCTCCCTTGCAAGTTCCAGCACATATTTTGTCTGGCCGCCGGTATCTGCATCACGGCCCAGCTCTAGGTCATGACTGCGGATCAAACCATGTACACTAATTAGTACGATGTATATTTCGCTACTCTCCCTGTTCATTGTCTCAGTCTAGTGCAAATTGGATCTCGAGCAAGATAAAACTACAATTAACCTGACTATTTAATGGATATCAGTGTGATAAGACTCTCTTTAATTATTCCCGCCCATAATGAGGAGGACTACCTGCCCAGATTGCTTGATACGGTTGAGATTGCCAGAGAGAGCTATCAAGGCGATAGCTCAGCCATTGAGGTGATTGTTGTCGATAATATGTCGACCGATAAAACAGCAGAGATCGCCAGGGATAGGGGCTGCACTGTTATAGAAGAGCCGAAACGAATTATCGCTGCGGTACGAAATCGCGGCGCATCCATAGCACGAGGTGAGATCCTTCTTTTTACCGATGCCGATAACTGGATTGATCCCAATACCTTTAACGCCATTGATCAGTCGATTTCATCACCTAAAGTGGTGGCTGGTGCAACCGGTGTGCATCTGGAACGGATGTCACTGGGAATCGCTGCCGCCTATATGGTGATGATTCCGATGGTCTGGATCACCGGCATGGATACTGGTGTTGTATTTTGCCGGCGTGCAGACTTTGAAAAAATTGGTGGTTACAACGAGGCACGAAGGTTTGCAGAAGATGTTGAATTTCTGTGGGATCTGCGCAAACTGGGATGGAAAAAAGGGCAGCGGCTGGTACGTCTTAGATCTGTGAAGGCGACCACCTCAACACGTAAGTTTGATCGTTTTGGTGACTGGCATTATGTCGGACTCATTTTGGTCGCAATGATCAGTTGGCTAATACCCAAACGTATCGTAGAGAAGATGGCGAAGGAGTATTGGTATAGCGATCAAGATCATTAATAGACCGGTTGAGACCGCAGTCAATAGCAGTCATTATGAATATTCATGCTGTTTGGTCATAGACTATAGTACTGAACTTTTTCCTGATGGCAATTAATGCAAAATCCACCTAGTATTTATAATTGTTCATTATCACGATTTATCTGCTTATATAAAGAACGCGTCATCAGCCCCAATACAATGACTCCTCCCACCAAAATTAACCATAGAATCCATTTCTTCCACGGTAATGGTGGAGGCACAGGGTGTAATCGAGCTTTGCCTCCCAGATCAAAACGGCGCCCTGTGGAAGCAGTTTTGATATAGGGCTCTTGATCTTCAATATTAATTCTCTGTAGAAGGGGGTCAATTCTTGAAACATCTTCCATAGTTTTCTGTCGACCAAATGCAAGCGTAAATGGCTTCTCCCCACGGGTAACAAAGGTTAAACGATGTGCATGCCACTCCATTTCTAATTGCGGCATACCACTACCTAAACCACCATTGCTCTGAGGTACCTCCAGCCGCCACTGAGGGTGATTTATTTGCGGCAAGTATATAGGTCCACTACTTAGACGGTGCCCTTCACGTTCTAAATCATAAAATAATCCCTTGTAACGCAACTGCCATGGAGAGCCCTCATCTTCTCTCGAATATAGCTGCAAATTTACCACCGTATTACGCTGCGGCATCTGCAATCGAATCCCACTTATAGGAAAGTGACCATCGAGGTTAAAGTAATAATTTCCATCTGATTCAGCATCTATTTCTGCAGTGACAATCTCTTTTTGGCCTGGCAGTGCTATTTTCTCTGATTGCAACTGCATCATTACTTTAAGCAGCGTTATTCCCTGCTTTCCTGGTGGCCAATGAATACGATAGTAGTTCATACGCTTCGAAGGCATTTCCAGACTTTGCTGCTTTAGCTGAAAGCCTTGATGTTGTAAGTCAGCAACAGTTTGCTTATCTATCAATAACTCCCAATGTGTTAAATCATTACTTCCGAATACTGATATCTGTGTCAGTAGAGGTTTACTCGCACTACTCCACTCAAGGGAAAGGCTTTCTATTGTTACATTCATCTCTCGATTATCAATTAGATAA
>JAPHSO010000305.1 GCA_026193675.1 Gammaproteobacteria bacterium
CGGCAAGCGCCTGCTTCTCTTCAGCGGTCACCTGAGGTGCCTCTTCCATGGTGGTGCAAGCGATAGGCAGTGTTGCTGCAACTACTGCTGCCAGAATAACTTTTTTCATAATAACTCCTCTGATTTGAACGATTCCGTCGAACCCCATTAATTGTTTTTTTCGGCTCAACATGCCCCTATTTCAAACAGGGTAGAGGGGAATCTATCAGATTATGGGAGCGAGTCCCAACTGGTTTTTAACCAGATGGTTTATTAACCGCTGTTTTTACTAGAGAGTTGGGCCACGGTGGTGGCAAATTTAACCAGCACCATACCGCTGAACTGATCACCCCGATAGAGTTCAACGCGGTACATCTTGCCTTTTCGATCGACCGAAAAGCGGCGTGAGATCTTGTTTTGTGAGATGGTGACTCCGCTCTCGTTTTTAAGCCCCTGCTGGCGCCAGCCAATCACATTGACCCGATAACCATCCAGTGGTGGAACGGCAAACCGCTCCTCAACATGGACGATGGTGCCGATCGGCACCTCTCTCGGCTCTCCATCGATCTCCATGGTGATGGCGCTGAGGGAGTGGTCATAATCAAAGTATTCCGGATCGAGGTTGGTCATGCGCCGGTTACCGTAACTTACCCGGTATCCACCCTTTTTTGGAGTGATCGCCACCAGTGGATTGTTGGCGATAAATTTTGATACAGCATCCTGCTGCAGGGGAACAAATCTGATCTGCTTGCGGGCCCCGGCAACATCCAGCATCAGACGATCGGCAAAGGCGATACGAATATCGTTATCAATATGGCGCTTTACAATTCTCGATTGCAGCTCAAAATCGCGTTCAAATTCGATCCCCAATTGATCCAGCAGCGACTCCATCACCTGCAGATGGTAGTAGACCCGTTCATGGGTCGGCAGGTTTTTACTCGCCTCAATCCCAACGGCCGCTTTGCCATTATTGATGGCGTAGTAGGTGAGGGTCTTCTCCATCTCCTTGTTTCCCTTATGGGTGTAGGTGTTGTGGAGATGATAGATGTGTTCATCTTTTAAGAGGTTTTGATTGATCCTCAAAATAGCGCTACGAGAGAGCTCGCCCACGTTGGCAAATTTGCTGGTCTCAATAACCTCCTGATCGATAATGATGCTCTGACCCCAGCGATCGGGATTGTGCATTTTGTCCTGGCGCGTGGGGCGATAAAAGCCGCTGCCATCGTGCAGGTTAAAGATAAAATCGATTTGAGGATCGCGGATTAGTGTCTTTATTCGGTTGACCGAGCGGTAGTCGGGATCATCTTCTCCCACCTCTTTGAATTTGCGATTCATATCACCGTTAAGGCCACGCGAGCGGTTGATGATGCTGTTGAAGTTGAGGTTGGGAACAACCCAGATAGAGCCGCTAGTCGCCTTGTAGTTGGTGACCAGCATTGAGGCGGCGTGGAATCCACCGGGCTCATCGCCCTGAATGCCACCGATCACCAGAACAGTTGGTCCGGGCTGACCAGACTCTATCTTGTGCAGGGTAAATTCAGGTGCGGCATCAAGAGCAGATGCCGCGCCAGCGATACCCAGCAGCAGAGGGAATAATAGAAGTAGTTGTCTCATCACCATCCAGAAATGATACATCAACAGAGTGGACAGTATAGCCCATTAATTATGGGTCTCTTTGTATAAAGGATTACTCGGCAGATTCGAGCGTAAGGAAGGTGCGGTTGATGTTGGTGCGATGCCAGGAGTCGAAATTCTGCAGGTGAGCAAATGGGGCTGCACTTTCTGTCTCGCTTAGTAGATTGACGGTGTCATCGATCTCCAGCCAATCCTCCTGAGCCCGCTTCACGCCGGAGATCAGAAAATCGAGATAGTTACCGGTCTCGGCCTGTACTTTAGATAGGGGAGCGACATCACCGTGGCCAGGCACAATCCACTTCGGTTCTAGCTGTTCCATTTTATGAAATGCCTGCTGCCAGCTGATCACATTAGAGTAGGGGAGGATACCGAGCATCCGATCGAGATAGACCATATCCCCGGTAAAGGCGATTCGCTGCTTCGGCAACCAAACAACGGCATCACCGGGAAAGTGGGTGTCACCAAACCAGAAGATCTCAAAAGGGGTACCGCCTAGATTCAACTGGGCATGGTCACTATCTATGCTGCGAGAAGCAAACTCTGGGGTGATCCCTTTGGCACGATCCTTCAGAGTATTTTGTAGCCCGCTGATGTGATCGTCTGCAAACCGCTGTTGGGTGACGACGGTCTTTTTAAGGGCGATGATCTCAGCGCCATGCTTTTTGAAGTAGCTGTTACCCAACCAGCGGTGATCCTGACTGCCTGTGTTGATGACCCACTTAATCGGTTTGTCGGTGACGGCGGCAACCCTTTTTGCAATCTCGGCAGCCCCCATTGGTGAGGCGCCAGAGTCGATCAGCACCACCCCTTGTGGTGTGATGACAAAACCGACGGTGTTGTTGAGGCCATGATTCTCATAGGTGCGAGGACCCAGTTCACCCACTAGCGCATAGGCTGTTGCATCAATTTTGTGAGTTTTTAGATTAATAGCGTGAGCCAACCCGGTGCTCAATAGCAGTAACCACCCCATTAATAGAGAGAGTAAAAAGTTTGTTCGGGCTGCTGGGAATTTCATGAAGGTGGCCTATAGTTCAAGCTGTGTTGGGGTTGAAGTTGTCGCATCGATTTCATCAGAGTATAAACGAACTGGTTACCGTGAAAATTGAGAACAACTGGAAATGGTGTAGTGGTTTATACCAATAAAACAGAAGAGGAGTGAGCTAGATGCAGATGGGAATGATCGGCCTGGGGCGTATGGGAGCCAATATGGTTCGTCGCCTGATGAGAGATGGCCATGAGTGCGTTGTCTATAATCGCAGCCCCGGTGCTGTAGAAGAGATGGTCTCTGAAGGGGCGATCGGCTCCAGCTCTGTTGAGGATTTTATAGCCCAACTGGAATCTCCCCGAGTGGTCTGGATGATGGTTCCGGCAGCAACGGTCGATGCGATGATTAGCCGGGTCGCGCCGCTTCTCGACAAGGGTGATATTTTGATCGACGGCGGTAACTCCTACTATAAGGATGACATCAGCCGAGCCAGGTCACTGACTCACCAGGGGATTCACTATCTGGATGTGGGAACCAGCGGCGGCGTCCTCGGATTGGAGCGCGGCTACTGTCTGATGATTGGCGGTCACGCCGATTCGGTTGATCACCTCAACCCCATCTTCAAGACACTGGCGCCCGGCATGGGCGATATTGAGCGTACCCGTGGGCGCAGCGGCTTCCCTTCAACGGCTGAGCAGGGTTATCTCCACTGTGGCCCTTCTGGTTCAGGCCACTTTGTGAAGATGATTCATAACGGTATTGAGTACGGCATGATGGCCGCTTTTGCCGAAGGGCTGAATATCATTAAGCATGCCGGTGTCGGTCGTAATGATCATGAAGTTGATGCCGAAACCACTCCGCTCAGAGAGCCTGAGGCCTATCAGTATGATATTGATATCTCTGAGGTGACGGAGGTGTGGCGTCGTGGCAGTGTGGTTGCATCGTGGTTACTCGATTTGACCGCCAATGCGCTCTCTGAAAATGGTGAGCTGGAGAACTTCTCTGGCAAGGTCTCTGACTCAGGTGAAGGTCGCTGGACCAGCATTGCGGCAATTGAATCTGGAACCCCTGCACCGGTGCTGACCGCCTCACTGTTTAGTCGCTTTGCTTCGCGAGGTGAGGACGATTTTGGTAATCGAATTCTCTCTGCGATGCGTTATGAGTTTGGTGGACATATTGAAAAGAAATAGAGGTAGAACAGCGCAATGACCCAGAAGGCTCCCACAGCAGCACCCCCATCAGTCATCGTTATTTTTGGTGCTGGCGGCGATCTCACCAAACGTAAATTGATCCCAGCTATCTGTAACCTGAAGAAGCAGGGGCTGCTTGCAGAACAGTTTGCCATAGTGGCGGTGCTGCATAGACAGGTTAGCAGTGAAGAGTTTCGTGGTTATCTGAAAAAGGAGCTACCCGAGGTGTGGGATGAGCATAATCCTGAGACATGGGCAGAGATGGAGAAGCGCATCTACACCTCATGCCTGGACTTTGAGAATGTCGAGGGCTATGGGGAGCTCAAGTCTCTTTTAACAGAGATTGATAATGGTCAGAACACCGAGGGCAACTACCTCTTCTATCTGGCCACACCGCCAAGATTTTTTGGAAGGATTGCCGCAAACCTCAATGCGGTGGGGCTGAGCCATGAGGCCAATGCGGATCAGTGGCGCAGATTGATTATCGAGAAGCCCTTTGGTCATGACCTCGCCTCGGCACGAGAGCTCAACCAGGTGCTGCATGAGAACTTTGCAGAGCATCAGATCTATCGTATCGATCACTATCTGGGTAAGGAGACGGTGCAAAATATTCTTGCCTACCGCTTTGCCAACAGTACCGTGGAACCGATCTGGAATCACAACTATATCGACCATGTACAGATCACTGTGGCCGAATCGGTGGGGGTGGAGAATCGTGCCAGCTATTATGAGCATTCAGGCTGCCTGCGCGACATGGTGCCAAATCACCTGCTGGCGGTGTTATCAATTATCGCCATGGAGCCGCCCAACTCTTTCAATGCCAATGCCCTGCGTGATGAGCAGACTAAGGTGCTCCGTGCGATTCAGCCGCTATCGCCTGAGGATGTTTTAAAGCAGACCGTTCGTGGTCAGTATGGACCGGGCAAACAGGCCAACAGAGAGGTCGATGGTTACCGTGAAGAGGTGGATATTGACCCCGAATCAAAGACCGAGACCTTTGTGGCGATGAAATTGATGATCGACTCGTGGCGCTGGGCAGGGGTTCCCTTCTATATCCGTACCGGCAAACGGATGCCGGGCCGTTATACCGAGGTGGTCATCCAGTACAAACATGCCCCTAGCGCGATGTTCCATAAATCGACTCAGTCGCTGCGCCAGGAGGATCTACCCGCCAATATGCTGGTGATACGCCTCCAGCCGAATGAGGGGATCGATATGATATTTAATGCCAAAGAGCCGGGGCCCAGTATGAAACTCGGTTCGGTGATTATGGACTTTCACTACAAGGACTATTTTGGTTCTGATCCAACCACCGGTTACGAAACCCTCATCTATGACTGTATGAAAGGCGATGCAACCCTCTTTAAGCGTGCTGATAATATTGAGGTGGGCTGGGAGATTGTTGCGCCGATTCTTGATGTCTGGGGTGCACTCCCTACCCGCGATTTTCCCAACTATGCCGCAGGTGAGTGGGGACCTACAGCAGCGGATGAGCTGTTAGAGCGGGATGGTCGTAAATGGAAAGATTGTGGCACCTTCTGTGAAACCTAGTATTTTCATGCGTTGGGTAGGACGATCTGATGGTTGATCTCTCCCTGTTTGACGAGCGTCTTCGCTGCCACCTCTATGATGATGTGGCGGCAGTCGCCAGAGTGACGATGGAGTGGATCATTCGAGATGCCGATGCGGCCCTTCGTAAGCGGGGGGCATTTCATCTGGTTCTCGCTGGTGGCTCCACCCCCAAATTGGCCTACCAGCTTCTTGTGGATGCCGATACCGACTGGAGTCGCTGGCATATCTATTATGGTGATGAGCGTTGCCTGCCGGTAGACGATCCAGAGCGTAACAGTGTGATGGCCCAGCAGGCGTGGCTGGATCATGTGGCGATCCCAAAAGAGCAGATCCATCCTATTCCTGCAGAGTTGGGTGCAGAGGCCGGGGCGATGAACTATGCTCATCTTATAGAGCAGCAGCTCCCATTTGATACTGTTCTACTTGGCATGGGGGAGGATGGCCACACCGCGAGCCTGTTTCCGGGCCACCTGCATGATGAGCAGGAGCTGGTGCATGAGGTACATAACGCACCAAAACCGCCATCGGACAGGGTCAGCCTGAGCCGTGCCGCCCTGAGTACGACACGGAGTCTACTGCTGCTGGTTACCGGGAGCTCAAAACAGGTGGCTCTGAGCCGGTGGGCCGAAGGAGCCAGTCTACCGGTAGCATCGATTGCACCAGAATGTGGCATCGATCTTTTCCTCGACAAAGAGGCTGTTGGGATTGTAGAGTTGCCATAAGTTTAGTAGGAGAATTCTTATACCATGCGCCATCTGAACAAAATTAATCATAAGTTGATCATCATCTTTTTGATCCCTCTACTTGGATTGATCTTCTTCTCTGTGAAGAGTGCCAATAAAGAGTGGCAGTTCTACGAGCATCATCTGCATATTGATGAGATGACTCACCTGGCAATTAAGGCGAGTAACCTTGTTCACGAGCTGCAGAAAGAGCGCGGGATGACCGCCGGCTATATCGGCTCATCGGGTAAGAAATTCGCCGACACCCTGCCCAAACAGCGCCAACTCACCGATGGACGCCTGGGTGAGTACAGAGAATTTTTCGCCACCTTTGATCTCTCCAGACATGATGAGGATCACAGGCGCACATTTTCAACGATTGAAAATCGTATGCAGCAGCTTCAAGCTACACGAAAGTCGGTTGATGATTTAACCATTAAGCTGCCCGACGCCCTCGGTTATTACACCGGAAGTAACGCCTTGTTACTCAGTGTCGTGAGCGATGTTGCCACCATGAGCACCAGTGGCGAGATGGCGATCGCCTCCAATGCATTTGCCAACTTCCTACAGAGTAAAGAGCGTGCCGGTATTGAACGTGCGGTACTTACCAACACCTTTGCCCGCGATAACTTTGCCCCAGGAATGCTCAACAAACTGCATCAGCTGATTAATGAGCAGAACGCCTTTATGAGCTCCTTCCTCAGCATTGCGCCGCATGATGCAGCTGAGTTCTATAAGAAGACCATGCAGGGCGAGGCGATTAATGAGGTCGAGCGTATGCGTAAGGTTGCTCTCGACAATGCCGCTAATGGTGGTTTTAAGACCGATCCCGCCTATTGGTTTAAGACCATTACCGCCAAGATCAATCTGCTGAAAGAGGTTGAAAACCATATCGGTGAATCGCTGGGTGGTCGCATTGATGTGCTGTTGGCCGAGAGCGTCAACAAAATGATTTTCGAGACAGTACTAGCGCTAGCTATCGGTTTTATCACCGTGCTGATCAGTACTCTCATCTCTCGGGATCTGATGAAGTCGATTCATGAGTTCTTCAGAGTCATCTCCTATGTTGAGAAGGAGCGAGACCTAACGGTACGTGTTGAGGTGAGTTCTGAGGACGAGATTGGTCAGATGGGTCGACACTTCAACAGTATGTTTGACTCTTTCAGAGATATTATCGACAACGTCAACAGCTCGACCCTGCAGGTGGCGAGCGCCTCTGAGGAGCTGGCGATGGTGACCATGGCCAATAACGAGGGGATTCAAAACCAGAGCATGGAGACCGAGCAGGTTGCCACAGCGATGAATGAGATGACGGCCACCGTTCAGGAGGTCGCCTCCAACGCGACTCAGGCAGCATCATCAGCTAGCGAAGCCAATGAAGGTGCCCAGGCTGGACAGCAGGTGGTTACATCGACAATCGCGGCGATTCATAAACTGGCTGGTGAGATTGAAAATGCGGCCCAGGTGATTCAGAAGCTGGAAGAGGATAGCCTCAAGATTGGGAGCGTGCTGGACGTGATCCGCGGCATCGCCGAGCAGACCAATCTGTTAGCACTCAATGCGGCGATTGAGGCGGCACGTGCCGGTGAGCAGGGTCGTGGTTTTGCGGTTGTTGCCGATGAGGTGCGTACCCTTGCCAGTCGAACTCAGGAGTCTACCCAGGAGATTCAGGGGATGATCGAGCAGCTGCAGATGGGTTCAAAAGATGCTGTGCGGGTGATGGGCGAGAGTCGAGAGCAGGCAGAGCAGAGCGTTAATCAGGCAGAGCAGGCGGGTGAATCTTTGAAGGGCATTACCCGTGCGGTTGCCACAATCAATGATATGAACCTGCAGATTGCCAGTGCCGCTGAGCAGCAAAATGCGGTCTCAGAAGAGATCAATCGCAACATCAATAATATCTCGCATGTGACTCAGGAGACCGCGAATGGTACCCGTCAGATCACTGCAGCGAGTGATGATCTAGCCAGAATCTCAAGTGAACTACAGAGTCTGGTCTCTCAGTTCCGCGTCTAAATTTTAACGGGGAAAATTTCCGGTTAC